>DAIDAN010000017.1 GCA_027310605.1 Candidatus Aenigmatarchaeota archaeon
GCAGGAGATTGGCATTTATGTAAAGAACACCGCGATAAACATAAAAATATCCGTGGAAAAACTTCCGGGACAACCCGCTTCGATAACGCAGGAGGCTGTTTCCGGGAACGGGAAAGTATACAAATTCATGAACATCAGCAAGGAGAACCTTGACGAGAGCAACATCCAGAACGCAACCTTAAAGTTCAAGGTCGAGAAGAGCTGGCTGAGCGCGAATAACTTCACTGCCGCGCAAATCGTTTTGAAAAGATTCACTTCGCAATGGGACAGCCTGAACACTTCCGAGACTTCGGAAGACGGCACTTATGCTTACTATACTGCTACAACGCCGGGCTTCTCGATATTCGCGGTTGCCGCGGACACGGGCGCGGCAGCGCCTGCCCAGCCTCAGCAGCCTTCAACCCCGGCGCAGCCGCAGCAGCCTGTGCAGCCCCAGCAAGAGCCTTCGGCTCCTAACCTGCCGTCTTACCTCATAGCGCTGGCTCTGATAATAATCGCGCTCGCCCTCGCCGCCAAATATCTCGGGAAAAGAAAGAAGAAATAGGATTGCGAACCAGAAAAAATATTTGCGAAATGCTTTAACGGCCGTTATATGTTGCAATTCAATCCATAATGACAGCCGTTCTTATTTTGTGAATTCAATCCGTAATATGCCGAAAAAGATTTCGCAGAAAACCGAAGAACTGATATTTAAAACTGCTTCTCTCTTGCACGGCAAAAACCGTAAAGCTTAAATAGGCTCGCCCGCAAATAATTTTCTGCGCTGCAAACCGTTATCGATGAGAATCAGGAACATTACGCGCCATGAGAGCGTTTACCGCGCAAGATAGGCGCTCCTGCAAATCAAGTCATATCGATTTCAATTCGTACTAATAATGCAATTTATTCTCGGTGATTTTCTGGCTGCCAAAAAGGAGGAAAAGGAGATAGATGTTCTGAGGCACGAGCTTGTGCCGGAGCACAGGATTATCTCCGAGGGGGAGAAGGAAAAAGTTCTTGAAAAGTTCAACATAACCGCGAAGCAGCTGCCGAAAATCCTGGGCGCTGACCCGGTAGTGAAACAGACAGGCGCGAAAATCGGCGATGTCCTGGAAATAAAGAGGAAGAGCCAGACCGCGGGCGAGTCCCTATATTATAGGGTTGTCGTGAAATAAGCCTTTTTCTTTCTTGGCGAAAAAATGCAAGAAAGAAATTAAAGATTCCATTATCATTCATTACGCAAAATGAAATGCGATAAAATGCGAAACATTACGAATCAGGCGAATTGTTTTAACACCAAATTGGCATCTCACAATTCAAGCTGTAATGAAAATTCAGGAACGCTGTAAAAAGCGTATTCGTATTTTTGAAATCAAGCCGTAATCATTCATTGAAAATATTCCTCTACCATAAAAGTATTTGAATCGTTTGATTTGTTTTTATAATGTAATGTAAATTATGCAGAACGAAAAACTGATATCGATTGGAAAATAAAAAAATCTCTCAAGGACGAACTCGACCCGAAAGGGAAGAAGGAACCCTTGGGAGCGCACGAAAAACCTTTGTTTTTTCGGCGGAGCCAAAAAATGGCACATTTGTGCCAAACCGCAGGTGTCCCCCGGATGGAATTTAAACCATTATTGGAATCCTTCGCAAAAGATGTGGGCTTTTCCAGATACCAGCTGGACAGCTTCAACGATTTCGTGGAGAACAGGCTGCAACGGATAATAGACGAGACAAAACAGATAAAGCCTGAAGTGCCCGAAGTCGGCGAGCTCGTGATAAGGCTCGGCAAGGCAAGGGTCGGAGAGCCGACGGTAAAGGAAGCGGACGGCTCGCTCAGGAAGATACTTCCGCTCGAGGCAAGGCTGCGCGACATGACCTATTCCGCGCCGATTTTCGTTGAGATGACGCCCGTCATAAACAAGAAGGAGCAGAACATGGTGGAGGTTCAGGTGGGCGAACTCCCGATAATGGTGATGTCCGAGGTCTGCCCGCTCTCGAAAATGACGCGCGAGGAAAGGGAGGAAGCGGGAGAGGATCCGGACGATAACGGCGGGTATTTCATAGTCAACGGCAACGAGCGCGTTCTTGTGCTGATTGAGGAGCTGGCGCAGAACAGGATGATTCTCGAGAAAAAGGAAGGCGCTTATTCCTTTTCAATAAGGATAAACTCCGAGAGGAACGGCTTCACCCAGCGCCATGTGATTGAAAAGAAAAACGACGGCTCCATAGTTGCAAGCTTCGCGAATGTGAAGAGGCTTCCAGCGTTCGTGCTTCTGAAGGTGCTGGGGATAGAGACGGACAAGGAGATAACCGAGGCGCTGGTCTCCGGGCTGCCGGAAGAATTGCAGGAGGCTGTAGCCGCGGAGGTTTATTCAAACCTCTACTCAGTGGATGTCGCCTCCGCTGCGGACGCGGTCGAATACATCGGCAGGCACATGAAAGTGATGCAGAAGGAATATGTGAAAGACCGGGTCGAGCAGGTTGTGAACAAATATTTCCTTCCGCATATCGGCCAGGAAAACAAGAACAGGAAGGAGAAGGCGCAATATTTCGCGAAAGTCCTGCAGAAGCTGATTCTTCTTTCACTCGGAAAAATACCGCCTGATGACTTGGACCATTACGGGAACAAGAGGCTCAGGATGTCGGGCGACCTCCTTGAGATGCTTTTCCGCTCCATACTTATCGGCAAGTGGGGCTTGATTGCGCGCGTGAGCTACAACTACCAGAAGCTTGCGAAGCGCGGAAAGCTCCCGTCAATACAGACAGTGGTGGAGTCCAATGTCGTGTCCAACCAGCTTACTTCAGCGATGGCAACAGGCGCTTGGGTCGGCGGAAGAACAGGAATCTCGCAAAGGCTGGAGAGGGAAAACATCATAGCGACTGTCTCTCACCTCCGCAATATAATATCCCCGCTCACTTCCACGCAGGAGCACTTCGAGGCGCGCGAGCTGCATCCCACGCAGTTCGGAAGGCTCTGCCCCGCCGAGACGCCCGAGGGCCCGACAATCGGCTTGCGAAAGGCGCTCGCCTCGCTCGCGCAGATAACCGGCAGCTTGCCTGACTCGGAGAAGGAAAAACTTGTCGCGGGATTGAAACTCGTTACGAACGGGAAAATCAGCGCTAATCAAAAACAATCAAGTTCTTCGGCGGCAGCTAAAAAGGCGGATGACATTGCAACTCAAGCCTTATCATGCGTTTATGTGGACGGGGTTCTTTCGGGAGTCTGCGAAAATCCTGAAAAGTTTTCCGCGGATTTCAGGAACAGGAGAAGGAACGGGCTTGTCAGCACTGATGCGAACATCGCCTACTATCCGCAGCAGAATGAAATTGTCATAAACACGGACTCGGGAAGGGTGAGGAGGCCGCTCATTATCGTTGAGAACGGGGCGCCGAAAATGAGGCAAGAGCACTTGAACAGGATAAAGTCCGGGGAGATGTCCTGGAACGACCTGGTAAAATCCGGCATCATCGAGTATCTTGACGCGGAAGAGGAGGAGAACGCAACGATAGCGGTCGACGGAAGCGCGCTCGCGCCCGGCGCAAGATACACGCACCTCGAGATTTCGCCCTTCGCGATGCTGGGGCTTTCCGCCTCCACAATCCCGTTCCCGGAGCACAACCGGGGCGACCGCGTGAACTATGGCGCGAAAATGGCGAAGCAGTCCATCGGGCTTTTCGCCTCGAACTTCGCCCTGCGCAGCGACACCAAGTCGGACATGCTCATCTATCCGCAGCCGCCCATTGTTGAAAGCTTCTCAACGGAAACTATGAATTTGCTGAGCCATCCGGCGGGGCAGAATGTAGTGATAGCGGTCATCACGCACCACGGCTACAACATGCAGGACGCAATCGTGGTCAACAAGTCCTCGGTGGACAGGGGCATGTTCAGGTCGGAGTTCTTCAGGTTTTACAAGGGCGAGGAGAAAAGATACTACGGGGGGCAGGAGGACTTGATAGGGATACCTGACAAGGATGTGCGCGGGTATCGCAGCGAGGATTCTTACAAGGATTTGGCTGAGGACGGTATTGCCAACCCCGAGACTAAGGTGGAGGGAAACAGCGTGCTTGTCGGCAGGACCTCGCCGCTCCGGTTTTTGTCTTCCGCAGCGGAGCTGATGACAGGGATAGCGAACAAGCGCGAGACCTCTGTCTGCGTAAGGCACGCGGAAGGCGGGAAGACTGACAGGATATTCCTTACCGAGACTGCGAACGGCAGCAAGTTCGTGAAGGTCTCGGTCAGGGACGAGCGCATCCCCGAGATAGGGGACAAGTTCGCGACAAGGCACGGGCAAAAAGGCGTGATAGGCTTGCTGGTCAGCGAGGAGGACATGCCTTTCACCTCGCGCGGCATAGTTCCGGATGTTCTTTTCAATCCTCACAGCTTCCCTTCGAGGCAGACGATAGGGCAGTTGCTGGAGACGCTTTCCGGAAAGGTTGCGGCGCTTTCGGGCAGGAAGATAAACGCGTCCGCGTTCTCGAACATCAGCGAGAGGGAACTGAGAGAAAAACTGCGCGAGTTCGGGTTCAGGAGCGACGGAAAGGAAGTGATGTATTCCGGCACCACAGGCGAGAAGATGGAGGTGGAGATTTTCACGGGCGTGATTTATTACCTCAAGCTTTTCCACATGGTCGCGAACAAGATTCAGGCGCGCTCGCGCGGACCTGTCGCGCTGCTCACGAAGCAGCCCACGGAAGGAAGGGCGAAGGAAGGAGGGCTGCGTCTCGGCGAGATGGAAAAGGATGTGATGATAGCGCACGGCGCGGCGCTTGCATTAAAGGAGAGGTTCTCCTCGGACAGGACTGTGGTGTCGATCTGCAAAAACTGCGGGCTGATAGCGTTTTTCGACAGCGCGAAAAACAAGAATGTGTGCCCGGTTTGCAAGGACTCGGAGACCGAGGAAGTCGAGATGGCTTACGCGTTCAAGCTCATGCTCGACGAGCTGAAAACGATGGGAATCTATCCGAAGGTGAATGTCGGGGAATAAGCCTTTTTCTTTCTTTATCCGTAAAGAGAAAGAATAAAATAAATCAAAAATAAAAACAATATGGAATGAAACCAAAAATATAAATCAGACCGTGCATCTGAAATCAATCCATATTGTAATTCAAGTCCGAACGGAAAAATAAAATCGTTGCGAATGAAACTGAAAAATATTGCGAATCAGATGAAAAAACCGCTGGAATGGCGCAGCAAAAAAATACGAGAGCCGTAAAATAAATCAATACGTATCGAACTGAAAAAATCGCCGAAGCCGCAAAATCCATACGAAACCTAATTCGTAATCAGAAAAATAAATTAGCGCCTCGTGAATTCAATTCATAACGAAAAAATCCGAATACTGAAAAACCGAAAAGAGAAAAATCTGTTTGGCGTATCGTAATACAAACCATAATGCCGTGATGTTTATGAATCTAATCAAGTCAATCGATTTCAGGCTGCTGTCGCCGGAGATGATAAGGAAGATGGCGTCAATCGAGATAACAAAGGCGGAGCTCTACGACAACGACGGCTACCCGATTGAAGGCGGCGTGATGGACACGCACCTCGGCGTGATAGACCCGGGGATGAGATGCAGGACTTGCGGCGGGACCGCGGGGAACTGCATCGGGCACTTCGGCTATATCGAGCTCGTGAAGCCGATAATCCATGTGCTTTTCGCGAAGCACATCTACAAGATTCTGAAGATGGCATGCTTCGAGTGCGGGCGCATAAGCGCCGAGAAGAAAGCCGCGAAGGCGAAGTGCCCGCACTGCGGCGCCGAGAAGAAGGCGCTGAAGTTCGAAAAGCCGACCTCATTCTTCAGCAACGGGAAGCTGATGACGCAGACCGAAATCAGGGGTATTCTCGAGAAAATTCCGGACGAGGATTTGCATTCCGCGGGAATAATGGGAGGCAGGCCCGAGTGGCTCGCGCTCACGATAATGCCGGTGCCGCCTGTCACTGTGCGCCCCTCGATAACGCTCGAGTCCGGGGACAGGAGCGAGGACGATCTCACGCACAAGCTTGTGGACATAATAAGGATAAACCAAATCCTGAAAGAAAACCTTCTCATAGGCGCGCCCGATTTCATAATAGAGGACTTGTGGGAGCTGCTGCAGTACCATATCTCAACTTTCTATGACAACGAGCTTCCTGGAATTCCGCAAGCGCGCCATCGGTCAGGAAGACCGTTAAAAACTCTTGCGCAACGCCTGAAGACGAAGGACGGAAGGTTCAGGCAGAACCTCACGGGAAAGAGGGTGAACTTCTCCGCGAGAACCGTGATCTCGCCTGACCCGAGCATAAGCATAAGCGAGGTTGGGGTGCCGATAGCGGTCGCCAGGGAGCTTACCGTGCCGGAGGCTGTGAAGACTGATAACATAGCGCAGCTCCGTTCGCTGGTGAAGAGCGGCTCCGGCTGGCCTGGCGCGAACTATGTGATAAGGCCCGACGGAAGAAAGAAAAAAATCACAGCGGAAAACGCTGAGGAAATATCGAAAGAGTTGGCGGAAGGCTACACCGTTGAAAGGCACCTGGTAAACGGCGACATAGTGATGTTCAACAGGCAGCCCTCGCTGCACAGGATGAGCATAATGGGGCACCGCGTGCGCATCACCCCTTGGAGGACTTTCACGCTGAATGTGTGCGTCTGCCATCCTTACAACGCGGACTTCGACGGGGACGAGATGAACCTGCACGCGCTCCAGACAGAGGAAGCCCGCTCCGAGGCTGAGTTGCTGATGGAAGTGCAGAGGCATATCCGCTCCCCGCGCTTCGGCGGGCCGATAATCGGCTGCGAGCAAGACCATATCTCTGGCTCGTACATGCTCACGAGGCGCGGCAACGAGCTTTCGCGCGGGGAGGCGTTCTCTCTCCTGTGCGAGATTGGGATGCGCCCGGGAAAGGATTTCACGCTCCCAAAGAAAAAATACACGGGCAAGGAAGTTTTCTCTTTCCTCCTGCCGAAAGGATTGAACATAGAGTTCAAGGCAAAGGCTTTCAGGAACTGCAAAAAATGTTTGGACGGGGATTGCGAGCATGACGCTTATGTGATAATAAAGGACGGGGAGCTGAAAGCGGGCGTGATAGACACGAAAGCGATTGGAAACGAGAACGGGAAGCTTATCGACTTGATTGAAAAGAGCTACGGCGCTGAGGAGGCGCACAAATTCATAGACAGGGTCTCGCTCATCGGGATAAAATATCTGCAGCGCACCGGCTTCTCCTTCGGGCTCGACGATGTTGACATAACTGACGGCGCGCAGGATTCCATAAACAGGAACATAGAAAAAATAAAGGCGGAAGTCAACGGACTGATAGGGAGCGCCGCGACCGGCGGGATAGAAATCCTGCCCGGAAGGTCTTTGCAGGAGAGCCTTGAGGCGCAGATAATCAGGCTTCTCACGAAGGCTATGGATGCTGCCGAGGACATCGTTTCAAAGGACATGAAAACGAACTGCGGGCTGATAATGGCGCTTTCCGGGGCGAGAGGGGGGATGGCGCACCTGCTGCAGATGGCTGGCGTAGTCGGTCAGGAGAAGATTCTCGGCGAGCGCATCCACCGCGGTTACAGGAACCGCACGCTCTCGCTGTTCTCGCAGGGCGAGCTTTCGCCGGAGGCGCACGGCTTTGTCACGAACAGCTACAAGAAGGGGCTGAATGTGTTCGAGTTTTTCTTCACCTCCATGTCCGGCCGCGAGAACCTGATGGACAAGTCGCTGAAGACCAAGATCTCCGGATACATGGAGCGCAGGCTGATGAACGCGTTGCAGGACTTGAAGCTCGAGTACGACTACACAATCCGCGACAACAGGAAGATGGTGGTGCAGTTCGTGCCAGGCGAGGACTGCATAGACCCCGCGAAGTCGGACTGGGGCGTGCTTGATGTCCGCAATATTGTGAGGAGCGTGATTAAATGAGGTTTTTCTCGCGAGAAAAACCTCAAGCAAAAAGAGGCATATTGAAAAATATTATGAATGGAAAACAGAAAAAAAATGCACGACTAAAAAATCGATAATTAAAAATTAATCGGCGTAAGTCAGACTCAACGATATTGAAAATAAAGGCGGCGAAACGAATGATGAAGAATATTTTAATCGGCTCGCGATAATCCACAAGGACGGAAACGTCCTGATAGGCGCGAGGAAGGAGAAGGATGAGTTTGTCGAGCACTTGTCTTGGGTTTTTCCGGGCGGAAGATTTGAAAGCCTTGACTTGGAAAGCGAAATAAAAAAAACAATACGAATCAAACAGAAAAAAATCTATTGCGAATGAAACAAAAAACGGCTGAATTGCGCACAAAAAAATCAAACCAGCGTAAATCAAGCTGAATCGTAATGGTGTGAATCTTATGACCGACCTGAAGGACTTGAAGGGGGTGCTGCCGCCGAAAATAATCGAGGACGCGAAGAAGGCTTTCGCGGAGTTCAATCTTACCGAAGGCCAGAAGCAGAAGGCGATTGAAAGGATTGTCGCGCTTTATAACAAATCCAAGTACGAGCCTGGCGAGGCAGTCGGCGTAGTGTCAGCGCAGAGCGTATCCGAGCCCGGCACGCAGATGACGATGCGCTCCTACCAGCTTGCCGGCACCGTGGAGATAAAGGTCACGCAGGGGCTGCCGAGGCTCATAGAAATTTTCGACGCGAGGAAGGAGCCGCTCACGCCGATGATGACAATCCGTTTGCAGAAGAGCTGGAACTCGAAGGAGAAGGCGAGGCAGATAGCGGACGAAATAAGGGAAACCAAGCTCGGCGATGTCGCGGAAAACGCGTTCGTGGACATACTCAACATGCATATCGAGTTCCTGTTCGATGACAAAAGACTGAAGCCGCGGGGGCTGAGCCTGGCGAAGATTTTCGAGGCGCTGAAGGAGACCAAGACTGCGGAAGTGAGGGCGAAGACTCGCAGCATAACAGTGAAGCCGAAGGCCGAGACCTCGATAAAGGACCTGCAGAAGGCAAAGACCAAGCTTCTTGAAACGCATATCAATGGGATAAAGGGGATATCCCAGACAATAATCTCGGAGGAGGAGAACGAGTGGGTGATAAAGACGCTCGGCACCAATCTCGAAAAAATACTTTCGCTTCAGGGCGTTGACGCTTCAAGGACCGCAACGAACGACATCCACGAGGTTGCAAAAGTGCTGGGGATAGAGGCTGCGCGCGCCGCGATCGTGAGGGAGGCGTCCGGAACGCTTGGCGGGCAGGGGCTGGATGTTGACATAAGGCACATCCTTCTCATTGCGGATGCGATGACGCTGAACGGGAGCATCAGCCCGATAGGGAGATACGGCATAGCGGGAGCGAAAGGCTCGCTGCTCGCGAGGGCGAACTTCGAGGAAACGATAAAGCACCTAACGAACGGCTCGCTCGCGGGGGAGACCGACAAGCTCGAGAGCATCGTGGAGAATGTGATGATAAACCAGGTCGCGCCCGCGGGAACGGGAATGTTCGATTTGGCTTTCAATCCCGCAAAAACCGAGAAGGCGAAGGAATAAAAACATAAAGAACAAACAAGCCTGATAAAATATTGAAAGCAATAAAACCATTGAAAAGAAAAAATCGATATGCGATGAAACAAAAAATAAACGACGCCTGAAAAAGCGCACTGAAAAATCCAAATAACGAAAAATCAATCCAGAGTATCTGAATTCAAACCGTAATGGAAAAACAAAAACTACAACGAATTTGACGCAATAAAAAAAATCAGATTGGCGTATCCGAAATCAATCCATAATGAAATGGAAAAATAAAACCGATACGATTCGTAATAAAAAAAATTCAGACACAAAAATAAATTTGCGTTTCGTGATGCTTATGCCAGGAAAAAAATCCGAGACAGGAAAGGGCGAATCCTCGGGGATGAATCCGCAGCTTGAGGTGCTGAAGGCGGCGCTCGCCAAAAACAGCGTCCTGCTCGGAAGCCGCTCCGTGCTGAAGGCGCTGAAAACGGGAAACCCGAAAATCGTTTTCATGGCCTCGAACTGTCCTGAACGGATAAAAGGCGACATCGCAAGCTCCGCGAAAATCTCCGGCGCGGCATTGGAAAGATTCGAGGGAACCGCGAAGCAGCTGGGCATCTTCTGCGGAAAGCCCTTCGCAGTCGCGAGCCTTGCGGTGATGCAGGAGAAAAAGAAAAACGCTTAAGCGAAAAAGAAAATTTCGTATTAACATTAATCCGAAATTAAAAAACAGATTTTTTCAAAAAATGTTGCGTGTTGGAGATGGAGACCGCGAATTTGAAATGCCCGAAGTGCGGGTTTGTCCAAGAGGTGGAGATTCCGCGGAACGCATGCCTTGCGTTCCACAAATGCGGAAGATGCGGGCAGACGATTTCAACGCCGAAAGGATTCTGCTGCGTTATCTGCGCGTATTCGGACAAGAAGTGCCCGACGAGCGCCTTGCAAAATTTATGAAGCGATTTTTATGCGGCAGTTCGACAACGACTCGATACAGCTTATATCATCGTTCGAGAGGTTGACGCGCGGCCGCGTGCGCGACTGCCTGAAGGCTGAGGTCGAAGGGGAGCCTGTCGTGTTTTTCCTTATTGGCGCGGGCGGAATGGGAAAGGCAATCGGCAGGGACGGCTCCAACATCAGGAACGCGGAGGACGCGATAGGCTGCAGGATAAAGGTTTTTGAATATTCGGAGAACGAGGCGGAGCTCGTGAAGAATCTCGTGCCTCAGGCGAAGGGCGTGAGCGTGAAGGACGGTGTTGCCGTGATAAAGGCTGCAAAGCGCGGCGCAGTCATCGGGAAGAACGGCTCGAACATAAAAATATTGAAGCAGATTCTCGCGCGCAATTCCTCGATAAGGGAGATTGAAGTGCGATGACGGCATTACGGTTGAGTTTATTGGGATGCTGATTAAATTATGCTCGAAAAACGGCGTTCTTACAAATCAATCCATATCGATATTCAACCGGTATTGAAAATCGACTCGTAATGAAAATTATAATACAATGAGATTCGTAAATTAACGAGCCGCCAAGTACGGCCCCACGAAATTCAGGAGCAGTATGAACAGCACTGCCAGTGTTATCGCGCGCACAATCTTTTTCGACTTTCTTTTCGCGTATTTTTTCGCAACAGCGTCAACCATCAGCCCGCCGTCGAGCGGATAAATCGGAAGGATGTTGAAAATTCCCACGAAAATCGAGAGCAGCCAGATGAAGGCAAGCAAGGGATAAAGGACAGAGAAGTTTCCAATCCCGTCCGTATTGAGGCTTGTCGAGACGCCGAGATATGCGAGGTTCGGAATCCTCGTGTTGTTCCCGAGCACTATATTGT
>DAIDAN010000018.1 GCA_027310605.1 Candidatus Aenigmatarchaeota archaeon
GGGCTGGAAGATGCCTTGATAAGGGAGATAAAAGAGGAAACAGGACTGTCTGTAAAAATAATTGCCCCAGTTGATATTTGGTCCGTCTTGGAAGGCAGTCTTCATCTGGTTGGCATAACTTATTTGTGCGAGAAAATCGGCAGAACCATGATTCTCAGCGAGGAACACGAAACCGCCGAGTGGATCGAGATGAAACCCGCGGATTTTCTCCCGAAATGGATAAATGATACTATAGAAAAAGCAAATGTTTACTTTAACCATTGGGAACATTTGGAGAAGAACATGCAAGAATAGGAATAATTACGATTATTTTGATAATTTAAGCCTGAATTCCACCGTCTTCAGACGGTGGTGGGTACGGGATGAAATCCCGTCGCTACATCTCTTTCACAGGGATGGCGAAAGCGCAAATGAAAAACAATCAATATCGTATGATATCATGCCGCCGACTTTAGTCGGCGGTTATTGACAAAGGATAAACTATCAGTTAATCAAGATGATTCTATGTCTTGGAGCATAAATCGCGAGAAATGCATTACCTGCGGTGGCTGCGTTGGTACATGCCCGCTCGCCGCGCTCGAGCTCTCGAACAACCACGGACTGGAGTGCGACGCGAAGCTCTGCAATCTTTGCGGGATATGCGAAAGGTTCTGCCCAGTGGGGGCGATAAGGGTGGAGAAGGAAAAGAAGTGAAGAATTATGGTGAGAATCTTTCTCGCTGGAAAAATACCCAAAAGGAAAGAGGAGGCGAAAAGCAGCAGTGATTTTGCGGAATCAATTATTCCGCATATAAAACTGAAAAACGCGGAATTCATAAAAGGAGAAAAGAGGGATTTGAACGAATCTGATTTTTTCCTAGTATTCGGGTGGGATTGCCGCCATATAAAAAATTCGGATATCGTTATTGTTGATGCGCGCGAAAAGCTTGGAGCGGGAACTGCGCAGGAGATGTTAATAGCAAAGTATTTTGGAAAACCCGTCATAACAATCCTGCCGAAGAACACGCATCACAGGAGATTGAATCTTGAATTCAACGGCAAAGTCATATCCGACTGGATTCACCCATTCATTTACAGCGCATCGGACATAATCGTTGAAACCGAGAAAGAATTGGAATCTGCAATCGAAAAAGTCGTTAACAGGAATGTTAAAATAAAGAATATTTCCATTATTGAAGATTCGATAAATTACTTGAATGAAAAGTTAGGTTGATTATTATGCTTGATTCGGAATATGATGTCGTTGTTGTAGGCGCAGGACCGGGCGGCTCCGCAACAGCAAAGCGTTGCGCAGAGCTTGGACTAAAAACCGTAATGTTGGAGAAAAGGCTCTCGGTTGGCTCGGAAAAGCGCTGCGGAGAAGGGCTGTCAGCAGACGCTGTCGAGAAGCTGGGACAGAAGATACCGCGGTACTGCATAATGCAGGACATCAACGGAGCGCTGGTTTACGCGCCGAGCGGAAAAAAAATCACGATTGATTTCGGAAAGACAGCAGGCTATATTCTTGAAAGGAAACAATACGACAAATGGCTCGCGGAGGAGGCTGCGCGCGCAGGTGTAAAGGTTCAGGCGAAAACCAGCGTAACAGGAATAAGGAAGGAAAATGATTTTGTTAAAGGTGTGGACGCGGAATTCGAGAGCGAAAAGTTCTCAATCAATTCAAAAGTAGTGGTGGCAGCGGACGGAGTGGAGAGCAAGGTCGCGAGATGGGCTGGCTTGAACACCACAAACAAGCTGGTTAATATTGATTCCGGATTCCAATATGAAATGGTTGACATCGAGATTGAAGACCCGCACAAGATAATTCTGTATTTCGGGAACAAGTACAGCCCTCGGGGTTATCTTTGGATTTTCCCGAAAGGCGAGGACAAGGCAAATGTTGGAATAGGAATAGGCGGCGCAGGCGGTTATGGAAAGACTGCGCGCCAGTTTCTGGAGGAATGGATTGGGACAATGCCGGGGTTGAAAAAAGGAAGCATAACGGAAGTGAACGCGGGCGGGATTCCGGTCGGCGGGTTCCTGGACAACATGGTCATGAACGGACTGGTTATTGTAGGCGACGCGGCGCACCAGGTGAACCCCATACACGGCGGGGGAATGAAAGAGGCGGCGATAGCGGGAAAGATTGCAGGCGAAGTGATAGCTGAAGGAATAAAAGCAGGGGATGTGTCGCAGAAAAAACTTTCCAAGTACAACGACTTGTGGTGGAAGGAGCGCGGGAACCATCTTGCAAAGGTGCAGAAGCTGCGGGAAGTTGTTGAGAAAATGTCGGATGATGATTTTAACATGCTGGTTGACGCGCTTTCCGGCGAGGACTTGGTTGACTTCACGCACGGCTCTATCGGTAAGCTCGCGAAAATCCTGATGAAGAAGCCGAAGCTCGCGCTGCTCGCGAGGCATCTGTTGTGAAACTGCATTTTTGTCCGTTCTGATTCTTTTGTTGAAAAAAGTAGCGGCAAAAATATTTTACAAATAACTCCGTGAATTTATATTTTATGTTTACGACGATTTTCATTTTAAATCGTTATCGTTGTCAGATACGGAAAATCTGCTAATAAAAAATCAGAAGCAAAAGTCTCTTATTAACTTTCCGCTGCAATATTATTTCATGCTTACTGTTTACACAATCGGCCATTCCACGCGCGAGAAGGAAAAGTTTCTCGGAATGCTGAAGGCGCATGGCATAAGGCTGCTGATAGATGTGCGCACCATTCCGAAATCGAGGAAAGTTCCGCAGTTCAACCGGGACAGGCTGGAGGAATATCTGCGAAAGAACAAGATAATGTACTTGCACATGCCGGAGCTCGGCGGGTTGAGGCGCGCCTTGAAAAATTCCATAAACACCGGCTGGAGAAACGCGAGCTTCCGCGGCTATGCGGATTATATGCAGACCGAGGAATTCTGGAAGGGAATGGACAAGCTTTTGAAAACCGCGGCGGGCGAAAAAAGCGCGATAATGTGCGCGGAGGCTCTGCCTTGGAGATGCCACCGCTCGCTGATAGCGGACGCTCTTCTTATGAAAGGCGCAAAAGTTTTTCATATTCTTTCCGCAAGCAGCCTGCTCGAGCACAGGATGACAAAGTTTGCGAAAGTCAGGAACGGTAAAATAATTTATCCGGCTGCAAAATAAGCTGGTGGGGTCAGAGAGATCCGGGGGAAATTACGTTTCCCCCAAGGGTTCCCCTTCCTCTTGAAGGGCTTAACCCTCAGGTGTTTCTTTCCCTTGAGGCTTCTTTTTAAAAGAAAGGCTCATTCGAACTCCCGTCCGTTGGTTTCTCCGATTAATTTCTGGCACAAAACCAACAATCATATCATCAGAAGCCGCTATTTTTTCAGCTTCTTCAGCGCTCCAGTAATATTTTACTCCTATATTGTTTCTTTTGATTGAAACAATATGCCTCTTTTTGCTTAAGGTTTTTCTCGCGAGAAAAACCTTATCTGGAGCCAACTATCCTGACCTGGCTAGACTATGACCCCTTATTCATGGATTATTGCAGAGTCTTTTTATATCTTTAGTGGAATAGTTTATTTCTAATGCCCTGATGGCTCAGTTGGTAGAGCGGCTGCCTTGTATATCGCAAAATGGAAATCAGGAGGAACTTGGAACTGAAAACCGTAGGTTTGCGGTTCAGTAAGCAGCAGGTCGCCGGTTCGATCCCGGCTCAGGGCTCCACTTTTTATTGAGCAAAACATTCCGTAGCGATTCTATTAACGATCGCATCCTCCGCAAAATTTACCTACGGCATTTTCTCATGAACAATTCTATCTCGGCGGGAACGCCGCGTAGCCTGCGCGACATCGGCATCGGCGCGAAAAAGCTTCTCTTGACGATTTCCAATCCATACTTCTTCAGCATCGAATCCAGCTCGGAAAATTTTATTATTGATACATGCGTCGGGTCCTTGTCCAGAAACCCGAAAATCCTTCTTGGCCACGCGTCTATGGGCATGGATATTATCAGGTACCCGTTTTTTTTCAGCATCCTTGCCAGCGTCCCGAAAGACTTCTTCATATTTTCAGTATGCTCCAGCAAGTCCAGCGCGCAGATGCAGTCGAACATGGCATTTCCGTACGGGCGGGACCTTCCGATGTCCGAAACCTTTAAACGGGCGTCCGGCGCTATTTTTTTCGCCTTCCCTATGGCGAACGGCGAAATGTCGCACCCGTAAACTTCATCGAAATACCCGGAAGCCAGCTTCAGCAGATAGCCGAACGCGCAGCCGACGTCCATAAACTTTCCGGAGATTCCTTTTTCCCTGATGAAGGAAATGACGCTGCCGAACTGCCTTGAGTGGTTTATGCTTTCATAATTCCCGTAGTTGGATTTCTCCTTTCCGTAGAAATATTTTTTGTCAAAATGATTTCTCATAACAATACCGGTGACGCTTCATATAAAAGGATGACAAGACAATTTAAGCTGCAGTCAGGCACATTTTTATAGGCATTGTTTTTTATAAAATAGTTATGAACGTATTGATTTGCCCTTGCGGGGAAGGGCTGGGGCACACCACGAGGTGCCGCGCGCTTGCGGAGGAGTTCATGAGGCAGGGCCACAGGGTGGCTTTTGCGGCTTACGGAACCAGCGCCGATTACCTGAAGAGATACAGGTTCCATGTTTACGATTCCGAGGCGGAGATATCGCTCGCGGGAAGGGCTGGAAAATTCAGCATAAGAAAATCGCTGTTTAACTCCAAAGGAATATTCTACAAGATTCTGAAAGCGGCGTACAGGGAATGCCGCGCGATAGAGGATTTCAACGCGGACATAATAGTCTCGGACTCCAAATATTCCGCGCTGCTTGCCGCAAAAATAAAGGGGTTGAAATCTATACTCCTCATCAACCAAAACGACATAAAGATGGACGGCATAAAAAGGCTGATAAGCTATACCATAAGCGGTTTCCTAAACAGATTCAACAGTATAGCAGACAAGATGGTTGTGCCGGATTTCGCGCCGCCGTACACGGTCTGCGAATACAATCTTTCAAGGAAAAAAAGAAACGGCAAGATTCTCTATTCGGGGCCGCTCGTTGTAAGCGAGGAATGGAAGAAAAACAACAAAAGCGAAAAATACGTGCTTTCGCTCATAGGCGGATTCGGCTACAGGGCAAGGATTCTTAGGAAGATAAGCGCGCTTGCAGTAAAAAGGAAAGACAAAAGGTTCTTGCTTGTGTGCGGCATCTCCAAGATAAACGGGATGAAAAAGGCAAAAAACATAAGCGTGATAAATTTCGCAAAAAACATGGACGCCCTCTGGCGCGACTGCGAGATGGTTGTCGCGCATGCGGGTCATAGCACGCTTATGGAGATGCTGTGCTTCGGAAAGCCAGGAATCATAATACCTGACAACTGCCATCCAGAGCAGGAAAACAACGCAAGAAAAATATCCGAGCTCGGTTGCGGAATCGCCCTGGCGCACAGGGAACTGTCAATAAGCAGGCTGAACTGCGCTATCGACGAAATCTGCGAAAACGGCGGATACAAGAAGTCTGCGAAGAAAATGGGTGCGATGGCAAAAAAATACAACGCAAAGAAAACCATAGTGAAAATGGCTGTCTCAATGGCAAACAAGCCTCCCGAAAAAAAGGCATCATGGATTATCTGGGCAAACCGCTTCCGGCTCCGCCGCAATTAACGCTTAAATAGGTATCAGTATCAGTAAAATAGAAAGAAAAAAATTCTTATTATGAATTGAAAATTATAAAATTCTTAAAAAGGTGAATATAAAATAGGCCGCAATCAAGCAGCTATAACAAACGCTTGTTAAAGGTGAAGCTATGGACCCAGTAAAGGATTTGACTGCGCAGCCCAAGCCGGAAACGGTTCTGGTTTTCGTGGAGGTTCCGAAAGGCTGTCCCATAAAATACGAGTGGGACAAGGAGCTTGGCATGATGACTGTTGACCGTTACATTTATTCGCCCATCACCTATCCCGGCGACTACGGGCTCGTGCCGCAGACGCACTGCGGCGACGGAGACCCGTTAGACTGTGTGGTGCTTGTTTCAACGCCGGGCTATCCGGGAACAGCAGTGGAGTGCAGGCCTGTGGCTGTGATGAGAATGGAGGATGAAAAAGGGATAGACGACAAGCTTGTCGCGGTCCCGGTCAAGGACCCGCGGTTTGCGCACATAAAAGATTTGCAGGATATTCCGGAGCACACCAAAAAGGAGATAGCGCATTTTTTCGAGACCTACAAGGCTCTCGAGCCCAAGAAATGGGTGAAGGTCAGGGACTGGGGGAACGCGGAAGCCGCTAAGAAGGTGCTGAAGGAGGCGATGGAGCTTTACAAAAAGAAAAAATGAAGGCAATACAATACGAATCAGGAAACAGAGTGCCAAATTAGCGCAACCGCAATTCGATGCGTATTAAAAATCAAACGCTGAAATACGAATCAAGTCGTATTGGTTGATAACAATGTACCATATTGTCACGATTGAGGATGTGGTCCGCGTGCAGCCCGCGAAGTTCGGGATGGAGTTGAACGAGGCGCTCAAGTCGAGCGTCGCGGACGGGATGGAAGGAAAGCTCCACCCGCAGATAGGTATTGTGCTTTCCGTGACCGGCATAGACGAGGTCGGGGAGGGGAAGATAATTCCCGGAGACGGGGCAGTGCATTACACCGCTAAATTCAAGGTATTGAGCTGGATGCCGCGCGAGCAGGAGATAGTGGAGGGCGATGTCGTGGACATCACCGAGTTCGGCGCGTTCATAAGGATTGGCGCGATTGACGGGCTTGTCCACATTTCCCAGGTCATGGACGACTATGTCAGCTATGACGAGAAGAATTCGCAGCTCGCGGGAAAGGAGTCGCGCAGGATACTGAAGCAGGGAGACGCCGTGCGCGCGAGAATAGTTTCCATCTCCATGAAGGAGCAGAACAAGATTGGCTTGACGATGAGGCAGCCCTACCTCGGCGCGCTGCATTGGTCGGAAAAGCCCGTCGAGAAAAAAGAGCGCACGGAAAGGAAGCCGAAAAAAAAGAAGCAGAAAGTGAGGTACGAGAGAGGCGCTTAAAAAAATAAAACCGATGTATCTGATTTTATATTTTTTTATTTTGTAAAATGGTTTTCGAATTAAAAATGTAAAAATAAAATTCAGAACGGCTGAAAACGCTAAAATAATGAGTTGATAAAAAATGCCTGACCGAAAAAAATTCAACGAATGGCTGAAAGGCAAGAGCAGGCAGGAGCATCTTGAGAACATAAGCTTCGTGGTTCTCGTGATTGCGGCACTGCTCGTGACGCTCGGAATCGGGCTCGGCTCTTTCGTCTACGGAACCGTGCTGCTCGCAATGTTCGGCGCTTTTTTGATTCTCGTCGGGATTGTGATTTACATAATCTCGCAGTTCCTGGAGAAGAAGGAATAATAAATTAAATCTTTAAATAGCTTTACCGTCAAGAGAAATTCTGTTGTGATTTTAATGGCAAGGATGTATTCGGGAAAGCGCGGCAAGTCGGGAAGCAAGAAGCCGCTTGCGAAGGCGAGGTGGGTCGAGTTCGGGAAGGAGGAGGCGGAGAGGCTTGTCGTAAAATTGGCCCACGACAAGATGCAGGCTGCGCAGATAGGGCTGGTTTTGAGGGACCAGTACGGCATACCCTCCGTCAGAAACGTGTCAGAAAAAAAAATCAGCACGATTCTTTCTGAAAATAAAATATTGCAGAAAATCCCTGACGACCTTTTCAACCTCCTGAAGAGGGCGGTGAAGCTGCGCGAGCACATGGAAAAGAACAGGAAGGACTATCACTCCAAGCGCGGGCTCGAGCTTCTGGAAAGCAAGATTAGGAGGCTCGTGAAATACTATGTGCGCGAGGAGAAGCTCGCAGCGGGCTGGAAATACGACGCGGAGCGCGCCAAGCTGATCGTGCAGACGGGCGGGTAAGATGAATAAGAAAAGAACATCTGCAACTTTGATTCTTTTAGATATTGTTTTGATAAGCTCATTTTTGATAAAAGTTATTTTTAGAATTGAATCTATTTTTCTTCCAGATTATTTCTTAATCAGCATAGGAATTTTTCTTACCACATTTATTTTCTTTATAATTAAATACGAAAGAAATATAGAAGAATTGTTATGTAATATTTGCAGAAGATACTTCTAAAATATATCCAAGTAAATAAACTAATAATATGTAAGATATGTTACTTCAAATATTTTCTACAGTGATATTTATGCAGCGCATGACAGATCTTGCGAAAAAAGCAGCTGAAGAAATAAAGAGAGCGGAAAAGATAGAAGTAGTCAGCCATTTCGACTGCGACGGAATCGCATCCGCCGCGATAATGAAGCGCGCTCTCGAGCGCGCGGGAAAAAGTTTCGGGATAACGGTTGCAAAGCAGATAAGGCCGGAGCTGATAGAACAGACAAGGGAAAAAAATCCGGAGCTTGTAATCTTTACAGACTTGGGCAGCGGATATCTGGAAGAATTGGAAAGACTGGACTGCAGGATAATAATCGCGGACCATCACATAATCAAGAACGATGTCAAATTAAAAAATCTCATCCATATCAACCCGGAGCTTTTCAGGATAAAGACGCTGTCTGGCGCGTGTGTTGCGTATGTTCTCGCAAAAGAGCTGTCGCAACAGAATAAGGATCTGGCTGTCCTTGCGATTGTCGGCGCGATCGGCGACATGCAGGAATACGAATACGGCTTCCACCCAGAAATACTGAAGGATGCCGAGGAAAACGGATTGAAAAAGGAAAAGGGGCTGCGGCTTTTTGGAAGGACGCGGCCGCTGCACAAGACGCTCGAATACAGCGACATACCTTCCCTCTCGAGCGAATCCTCCGCGATACAGTTCCTCTCAAGCATAGGAATAAAACTAAAAAACGGCAGCGAGTGGAGAACGCTCAATGACCTGACAAAGGAGGAGATGCAGACATTGTCCGACAAGCTCATACTCGAAGCTGTAAAAAACGGCAGGAAGAGCGGGGACATCTTCAATGACATTTACACGCACAACGGCACCGAGCTTCGCGAGTTCGCCACGCTATTGAACGCCTGCGGAAGGACGGGAAAATACGAGACTGGAATAGGCCTGTGCCTTGGCGATGCTGACGCGAAAAAAAAATCCGCATCAGTTGTAAGCGAATATAGGAAGCAGATAGCCTCCGCGCTCGGCTGGGCGGAAAAAAACAGGGGCAGGATTTTCAGGAAAGAAGCCGCATCATTCATCCTTGCGGGAAAAAATATCAACGAGAATATCATCGGGACCATAACCTCGATACTTGCGAAGTCCGAGGCGGGAGGGATAATGGTGGGAATGGCGGACAGCGAAGACGGTATAAAGGTTTCCGCGCGCGCGGCTGGCGGCGCTGACATGAACAGCATCGTCTCAAAGGCGGCGGAAGAGGCTGGCGGCTTCGGCGGCGGGCACGAGCGCGCCGCGGGCGGCACGATACCCGCGGGCTCGGAGGAAAAGTTCATCGAGGCTTTCTGCAGGATTTTGGAAAACAAAAATTAATAACTCTTGCTTGGAATCGCGTTATCCAAACCTTTATAAGTTTTACTTTCTGATAGGCTTTTTACATGAAAGTGAAAAAAGCTTGAGCAAAAACCTTATTTAAAGTTGTAATTCAAAAAATGATGTGATAATTATGCCTGCAAGGCCGATAAAAGTCAAGGAAAAGTTCAGGGGAAAGGAGTGGTTCGAGATACGCGCGCCCAAGTTTTTGGGGGAGGGGGCGGCGGGGGAGACGCCAGCGCTTGACGCGAACCTGCTCGCGGGAAGGACTGTCGAGTCAAATCTTTTTGAGATAGCGAACGACCCGAGCAAGTTCCACATAAAGCTTTTTTTCAAGGTTGACAGCGTGAACGGGAAAAACGCATACACGAAATTCTCCGGGCACGAGTGCACGCGCGACTTCATCTCGAGGATAGTGCAGAAGAGGACGGGCGTGGTGGAGACGAACGATGTTCTCGAGCTCGCGGACGGGAAGCTGCGCGTGAAAACGATAGCGATATGCAACCGCCCCACGAAAAGCAACATAGACTCGAAAATAAGGAAGAAAATATCGGAGATGTTGAAGGCGGAAAAACCCACGATAGAGAAGTTCGTGCAGGACTTCATCTCAGGAAAGACGCAGAACGCGATTAGGAATGAGCTCTCGAAGATTTACCCGATAAGGGTTTTCGAGATAAGGAAAACGGAAGTGTTGGAATGAAATAATTTTTGAAAATGAAACATTATAAACGAAGGTATAAATGAAAGAACGGCATCGGAAAGAATGGATGTTCTTGTTGAAATAAAACCTTGTTGCAAGAATGAAAGATGTTGTCGGGAAATATTTGTTTAAGCAATATGGAAATGTTTTGTTAAAATTATAATTCTCAAGACCCGAGCGACCTCAGCTTCTTGTCAATCTTCTCCACGGCGCGGTTCACATCAGCTATCGTCCGCCCGCCTGTGCACACGATCTTGCCTGAGCCGAAAAGCAGGAACGCTACTTTCGGGTCGTCCATCCTGTAAACCAGCCCGGGGAACTGCTCCGGCTCGTATTCCGCGTTCTCGAGCGCGAAAGCTATGTCATCAAGGTTCAGCTCGCGGCCGAGCTTCGCGGATGCCACGATGTTCTCCACGCGCACGGTGTAGTCGCGCGGCACCTTTATGCCCGCCTTCCTTATCATCGCCACGACTTTCGCTATCGCCTCGTTCGTGTCCTTCGGGCTTTTCGCGCCGGTGCAGACGAGCTTTCCGGATGAGAAGATGAGGGTTGCAGCCTTCGGGTTCTTCAATCGCAGCACAAGGCCGGGGAACTGCTCGGGCTCGTACTCGATGCTTTCCAGCGTTGCCACAAGCCTGTCCAGCGGAACAGGGACATTCAATGTTGCGGAAGCAACCACATTCTCTATTTTTATTGAAAAACTCATAGAATCACGCAAATCGTAAAATAGTATTCTTGAAGCGCGTTTATAAAGGTGCTTAAATGGCTGCTGCGATACATTTAAATACTTTTGGGTAGTATAGATTTGTAAGGTGATTGGATGAAGAACTTATCTGCTGACGATATGCTCAATACCCTGAAAGATGTTTCCGTAAAAATATCGATTAGCGAAGTGGTTGAAATAACATATACGCCTACGGGAACAGAACTCAACGCCTTAGTCGCTTCTTCAGAATTCATAGAGCAAAAAGAAAAAAAACTCGTATATGTTGAAGGCGGCTCTCAGCACGGCATGCTTGGCTTGGTTGATG
>DAIDAN010000019.1 GCA_027310605.1 Candidatus Aenigmatarchaeota archaeon
CTCTGGTTGCGATTCTCGCAATCGCAAGAAAGCTGTCAGAAAAAAGCTGCAAGGCGCTCTACATTGTTCCGCTGCGCGCGCTCGCCTCCGAAAAATACGGGGAGTTGAAGGAATTTTTTTCGGATTATAAAGTCGCGATAAGCACGGGGGATTATGACAGCTCCGACGAAAAGCTTGGATGGAACGACATCATCGTCCTTACTGTCGAGAAGCTCGACTCGCTGATGAGGCGCAGGATAAGCTGGCTCGACAGCGTCGGCATTGTTGTGGCTGATGAGGTGCATCTGATAAACGACGCGGGCCGCGGGCCAACGCTGGAGATCGTGCTCACGAAACTCAAGCGACTGAATGCGCAGATGCTTGCGCTCTCCGCAACGATAAAGAATTCGGCCGAGCTCGCGGGATGGCTGGAGGCGGAAAAGGTTGTGAGCGAATACCGCCCCGTGAAATTATGGGAAGGGGTCTATGACGGGAGCAGGATAAGATTCTTAAACAAGGCTGAAAAAAAATTGGAAGGAAAAGAAGCCGAGACTTCGCTCGTGACTGACACATTAATGCTGAAAAAACAATCCATAATTTTCGCGGGCACGAGAAAAAACGCGGAGTCGTCCGCGGAAAAGGCTGCGGAAGTCATACCGGTTTTTTTGGAAAAAGGAGAAAAGGAAAAACTAAAAAACATTTCCGAGAAAATATTTTCTGCGCTGGGCTCGCCAACGAGGCAGTGCAATAAAATCTCAAGCCTCGTGAAAAGCGGAGCCGCGTTCCACCACGCGGGGCTCGCGAACGCGCAGAGAAAACTCATCGAGCAAAGTTTCCGCGAAGGATTGATAAAAATAATCTGCGCAACGCCAACTCTTGCCGCAGGCGTGAACCTTCCCGCTTATCGCTGCATAATGCGCGACATGAAAAGGTTCTATGCTGGTTTCGGCTCGCGCTACATACCGGTTCTCGAGTACCATCAAATGGCGGGCCGCGCAGGCCGTCCGCAGTTTGACAGGGAAGGCGAGGCGATAATAATTTCGAAAACGCAGAAGGAGGCGGAGGAGGTTTTTGAGAGATACATACTCGGCGAGCCCGAAGAAATAACAAGCAAGCTCGCGGTCGAGCCGATATTGAAAACACATGCGCTCGCGCTTATTGCATCCGGATTAAATACAAATGATGAAATCTCCAATTTCTTCTCAAAAACATTCTATGCGCACCAGTACGGCAGCGCAAGCGCGCTGAACGAAAAATTAAGGAGCGTGATTGCGGAGTTGTTGGAATGGGAGTTGGTTGAGATAATAGGCGATGAAATCCGCGCCACGAGAATCGGAAAAAGGATTTCCGAGCTTTACCTGAATCCCGAAAGCGGCTGGATATTTTCGCGCTCCCTCGTCAAGCCAGCAGATGGGTTCGGACTGCTTCACCTCATATCATCCTCGCTCGAGATGGCGCCGCAACTGCGCGTGAAGAACTCGGAATACCGCGAGATTGGAGACCAGCTTGCGAGGCGCGAATCTGAACTTATGGTGAGCAATGCTAAAGAAATATTTACGGATGAAATACTCGACAGCATCAAGACCGCGCTTTTTCTTGAGTCCTGGTGCGATGAGAAGGGCGAGGATTTCATTTTCGAAAAGTTCGGAGTCTCGCCGGGCGAGCTGCATGCGAGGCTGGAAATATCGGACTGGCTGCTCTACTGCTGCCACGAGATTGCTCTCCTGCTCGGAAAAAAAGATTCATTGAACACGATAAAAAAAATGAGGACAAGGCTGAAGTACGGCGTGAGGGAGGAGCTGCTGCCTCTCGTGAGATTGCGCGGAATCGGGCGCGTGCGCGCGAGGAAGTTATGGAACAGCAACATTCGCTCCGTTCTGGATTTGAGAAAAATCCAGATTGAAAAGCTTTCTGCGCTTGTTGGAACGAAAACAGCGGAAGAGATAAAGCGGCAGGTTACTGACAATAATGAAACAGATGCGGAGAACATGGAATGAATCATTACGAACCAATAAACTTTATGGATTATTTTGAAACAAATACGCCGATAGCAGCACTGCAATAAAACAAATTAATGGCCGTCCTATTCTTATTAAATCAAGTCATAATGTTCAAGCCGTATTGTTTTTCATAAAGAACTTCGCGAATGCAATCTTGAACCATTCCGTGTAATCCTGCGGGTGCGCCGCTATGTCTTTCTCCAATTCTTTCATATCAATCCACTTGAAGCCGTCAGCCTCATCTGGATTTGGAATTACAGCGCCGCCGTACTCTCCGATAAAAACATAATCGAACTCGTGCTCCGTCAGATTGTGGTCAAGATTCACTTTGTATATGAAAGCGCCTTTTTTCTCCAGGCTGCAGTCAAATCCCATTTCCTCTTTAAGGCGGCGGCGCGCAGCTTCTTCCAGCCCTTCCCCGACTCGCGGATGGCTGCAGCAGGCGTTCGTCCATAATCCGCCTGAATGGTATTTCTTCTTCGCCCGCTTTTGGAGAAGCATCTGCCCTTCCGGATTGAAGATGAAAATCGAGAAAGCCCTGTGCAACTTTCCTTCCTGATGCGTCTTTATCTTTTCTTCCATCCCGACCTGCCTGTCTTTCCCGTCTACAAGAATGAGCATCTCGGGCATGGAATCATCTCTCTATTCTCACTCCTTCAACGTTTGTCTCAACAGGTATTATGATTCCCCCCGCTTTTTTTATTGCTTCAGAAACCAGAGAACTTTTATCTTCCGAAGCAAGAGCAATCATGCAATCTCCGCCGCCTGCTCCCGATAACTTTGAGCCGTATGCGCCTCCCTTGTTTGAAGCAGAAATTAGTTTGTCGAGTTCTGGCGAACTCACATCAAGCATCTTAAGGTATTGCTGGTTTTCGTTCATAAATTGCCCAACCCCAGCCCAGTTAGAATTCTTGATATTATCTTTAGCTTCAATTACTATATTTTCTATTTTGTTGAATACGGCATTGATTTTTTTAGGCTCTCTCTCCAGCATTCCGCTCACTTTTTTAATAAGAGTAGGAGTATCCGCTTTCACTCCAGTATAACCTACAATCAGAGGTGTTTCTTTAATATTCATTTTCTCTATAATTTCTCCTTTCTTGGCAAAAAATATTGTTCCGCCAAAAATGGCAGATGCAACATCGAAACCGCTGCTGACTTTTTGCACGTCCATAACAGTCTTATATGATATGTTAAAAAGTTCGTTATTGGACATACTAATATCAAACAATTCCGACAACGCCTTCAAAGTGGATACGGTAACGGCAGAGGAGCTTCCAAACCCGAACTTGCTTGAAAACTCGCTGTGCGTCTCAATATCCAAGCCGCTTCTGCAATTGTATTTATCAAAGAAATTTTTCACAGCAGTCAGCACAAAACTGACTTCTTTTGGATATTGATTATTTAACTCATTGACAGAAATCTTGTAATTTTTTACATGAACTTCAGGCGCATTTACGATTATCTTTTCATCATTTCTTTTTTCTATTGAGACAGACATTCTGTGATTTACCGCCGTAACTATACAAGGCTTCCCGTAAACGGCGATATGCTCCCCGAAAAGCATCAACTTTCCAGGGGCAGAAGCTTTTACCATTAGTTTCACCTTTTAAGGAACTATAATTTATCTCTCCACCCATTTATCTACAGACATGCAATATCTTTTGTAGAAGTTATCATCCCCCTCCCACATAATAAAATTCTGTTCTTTAGGATTATTGAAGCCTAAAGACATTAGAAGTCTATCGCCATCTACAATATTTTCTTTACAACCTGCTGTATCAGTCACAATCCTTTCTATACTTCTTTCTTTTTTTAATATCTCGTCTACAGATATTGTTATAAGGTTTTTTGCTATGCCCATTCTTCTATATCCTGGAAGCGTTTCTACATATTTTATATATAACGTTCCTCTGTTTCTTTCTACACAAAAATTTGCAATTCTATCTATGAGATATAAAGAACCGCTAATTGGCTGTTGCCTAATAGTTGCACATGACAAATAATCGTGATTCAACACAACGGATTGTTGATTTATTCCCGACATTTCTGAGTATTTTTTAAGAATATTGTTATCTTTATACTTACTTCTTAAATCAATAATCTTGATATCGATTTTATTCATAATCTCACAATCTTTTTTACGGACTATTTATTAAAACAAATGCTTTTCCGTTAATGCTGCATCTCCGCCGATTTTACAGCTCTTAATGTCTTTAACATCGTTTATTTCCCTCAATCTCTTTACAATTTCTTTTTCATTTTCAGGCAGAGTCAATATATGAACATTAGGCCCTGCATCAATTGTGAAATAGGATTCCAAGCCTTCCTCCCTCCATTCTTGAACGAGTTTGATTATCTTTATTGTTGCAGGGCTCCAATAAAGCAAACTTGGGATGGTTGCAATCATCGTGGCGTGCATAAGAAGGCAATCAAATTCCGCAATCTTTCCAATCTCGCTAAAATCTTTTTCCTTTATCGCTCTCTTTATTTTCAGCAGGTTATCCTCTGCAGCATCAACCCTCGACTTGTATAACGGGCATGTCTTGATTGTTTCCGCCATGCCTGCTCTCGAGCTTACTTTCTTTTCTTCCTGCTCTACAATCGCTATAACATCCCTTATATCAAAGTAATTTTCATCAGCGACTTTTACGGCGTAAGAGCCTTCGCTTTTTTTGCCTTTAACCCATTCCACATAACCGCCGTAAATGCTCCTGCACGAGGAGCCGGAACCTTGTCTTGAAATAATAGAAAGTTGCTTCTTGTCAAGATTCATTCCAAGAGAAGCGCAGGCAGCGACAGTCAAAGCTGCAAATCCTGATGCGGAAGACGCCATTCCCGCAGCAGAAGGAAAGTTGTTTTTTGAAACAACCTTTGCCTTAAGATTGGAGTTTGCAATATTTCTTATTAGGTTCAACTGCTTTACAACCTTTTCCTTTTTTTCTCCTTCCATATTTTTTCCATCAATATTTACCATGTCTTCCTTGTAATCCGATGAAAAGTCAACAGTTGTATGAGAATTCAATCCTTCAAGAGTTATCGAAAGGTTGGAATTTGTCGGCAGGAACAGCTTGTCATCCGCTTTTCCCCAGTATTTTATCAGGGCGATGTTAGAATTCGCTGTCGCCGTGCATTTCATAAAGTTCACTTTATTTCATTTTTGTGTTTGCATTTGCAAAATAATTCGTCATTTCTGTCAGATTTCCAAAAACGAAATCCGGATTTTCTTTTCTTATATGAATTTCCAAACCCATTCCAGACAATAATGCCACGGATTTGCAGCCTGCGTTTTTAGCTGCCTTTATGTCAACAACAGAATCCCCCACATAAAAAGTTTGCTTTTTATTTTCCTTTATTTCGGCAATTATCTTTTCAATGCCTTCTCCCGACGGCTTTTTATTTTTTACGTCTTCTTCCGAAACAATTAAAGAAAACTTATTCAAACCAAGTTCTTTCAAATCCCTTTTTACGGTAGATATGCTGGAGTTTGTAAAAATAGCCAACTTATATCCCATTTTGTGCAATATGTCTATATTGTTTTTGGCATTTGAATATATTTTTATTAGATTATTAGCTTCTTCTGAATTAAAGAATTTTTTATATTCTTCTCTTATGAGGATAGCTGTTTTCTCATCTTTGTTATTTGAATTGATTTTTATGATTTCATCCAATTTTGTTTCGGCATTCGCATCATGTGTTATCTTGCCTAAATTATAATTTGTCTTTTGCATTGCAAGCAGCGCTTTTATGCAATTGCCGCTTCTGTTGTATTTCCCAATTCCCCTTAAGTGCCAGATGTCTTCTGGGTAAAATTTATAAGTTAATCCGGCAGCCAGAAAACCTTTTTTATATCCTTCATTTATGGCTTTTGACGAATCTCTAAAGACGCCGCCGACATCAAATATAAACAGGCTCATATGCATCATCAATCCGTTTTGTTATGTACCCCATCTACCCCCAGCTTTGCCGCAAATGCATTAAATCCATTGTTTTTATAAATATTTATAATCTCGCTAACTTGTTTCTCATCCTTTGCCAAGACTATGCAGGAACCTCCGCCCCATCCTCCTGTGGGTTTTGCACCAATGAGTTTGCTCTTTACAGCTATTTTAGTTATCTCATCAAGTTTCGGAGTTGAAATATTCAGTTTTTTTAATTCGTTATAATACTTTATCATTGCTATTCCAATAGTTTTCAGATTACAGGATTTCAATGCATCCAAACCGTTATGGGAAATAACATCCAATTTATCCATTATGCCATTGACAAACGAAGGACTCTCTTCTTTTTGTTTCTTTATGAATAGTACTGTTTCTCCTGTCCTTGCAGGTTCGCCGCTATCTATTATAGCCAAATTAATTCTTGAAGCATTCTCTAACGGCTTAACCCCTCCTTCGGATTTTCTAAAAGAATTCCATCCCCCATAGGCAATCGTATATGCATCTATCCCTGAAGGCGTGCCATGAACAGCCTTATCTCCCTCGTTTGCAAAATATCCTACTTTTTCTTTATTAAGATTCAGACCTAAGAATTCTGACAAACCTTTCGCAATGCCGTTAAAAACAGAAGCGCTTGAACCAAGATTTTTCGGAACATCAGAATTTATCTCTATCGAGCATGGTTTGAATCCATACTCCGCCATAATCTTTCCAACAACAAAAAAACTCGGGAGAAGCTTGTCTTTTTTCGCCATGTCTTTTATCTCGCTTATTTTACCTTCTTCTCTTAATTTATCTATCTGCTCAGCAAGTTTAAAGATTTCATCTCTACTTTTCTTGTCTTCCAAGCCAAGATTTTCAGATTTTATGAAAATATCGTCATCTGCAGGACTTATACGAATATCTGTGTATTTCCCTATAGCAGATGATATGCCAAGCTTGTCATAAACGACGGCATGCTCCCCAAGAAGAATTATCTTTCCCGGACTGCAGACTTTCATCATTCAAATCTACATCTCAAAGTATTATGTTAATGTTCTTGCAATTGTCTTGAGCTTGCTGGATTCTATAATGTAGGTTTCTCCTATTGCGGGGCAATTAGGGTCTCCACAATCATGTTCATGGCTTTTGATATCTTTTCCCGTCGAACTTTTACTAATCAATTTCTCCAATTGAGTATTGAAATAAGATACTTGCCCAAATTTTATTGTACCCCATTCAGGCATATTCCCTATCAAGAAACTTATTTTAACGTTTGAATATTCTAGCAAAGCTTCAATATCAGTTTTTGTAACAATATAACCATTCAGTTCTTTTTCTTCTATCCTGTCACTCATCTTCTCACCCAGATATTTATTCAAAACTAAGCTTTTTATCCTTTTCCGGCGATTCGGCAGGTACCGAACTTTCAGAAATCCCTCTCCACCAAGAAGTCCGCGAATGCGCGCAGCTTCTCCTTCGCCTCGCCCGGCTTCAAAAGCTTGTCAACCTCCTGCCAGACATCCCTTATCATCTTGCGCTCGAAGTCTATTGCATATTTAACGGAGCCGTATTTCCTTATTATTCCGATGGCTTCCGTTTTCAGCGCGCGCTCTTTCGTGTGCATGTTCAGGATTTCGACAAGCCTTTTCCTGTCCTTCGCATCAGCCTTCTGCAAGGTATGAATCACCATCAGCGTGCGCTTCCCCTCGGAAATGTCGGAGCCGATTTGCTCGTCAGTGAAATTATTTTTGCCGCTCGTCGCTGTCAGGTTCAAAACATCGTCCTGAATCTGGAACGCCACGCCTATGGATTCCGCGAACTTGCCAAGCGTCTCAATCGTGTTCCTGTCAGCGCCCGCGAGCACAGCCGCAATTTTCGCGCTCATCCTCGCAAGCGTCCCGGTCTTGTATGCGCACATCTGCAGGTATTGCTTTTCAGAAATATTGTCCGCGTTCGCGATTCCCTTGTGCCATGCGATATCCATCGCCTGTCCCATCCCCAGATTGAGCAGCTCCTGCGCGTAAATCTCATAAATGCTTACGAGTGTGTCAGCATCAAACTTGCCCCTGTTCTTGAAAAGCGGGAGCAAGGGAAGGTAATACATCTCGTGCCCCGCGTTTATCGCGACATCAACGCCGAATATCCTGTATGTGCATGGCTTTCCCCTTCTTTCCTCGGAGCTGTCCTCTATGTCATCGTGCATCAAAGTCCCGTTGTGAATAACTTCCGGTATCACGACAAAATCCAAAAACTTTTTCGGGTCTCCGCCCAAGGCTTCAGCCACCAACAGAAATAGGACGGGCCTCCATCTCTTTCCGCCGCGGTCGAGGAACTCCCATATCGGTTCTGCCACAGCCCTGTTCGGCGCCTCGATGTTGTACTCGTAGCGCGGCTTCCCGCAGACGAACTCGATATTTTCCTTCGTGAATTTCCGCGGTATGTATTTTTCTATGACCTTGTCAATCATTCCGCCCTGCTCCTTCAGGAATTTCTCGATGTCAATCGGCAAAAGAATCACCTCTGTCATTATGGAATGAAAGTCATTACAAATTGCAGGAACTCCTTTCGATACGAATCAACAACAGGAACGCTTTTACAGCAATCGAATCAGCGTATCTGCAAATTCAATCCGTATCGAAATCAATTCATAACGATTTTTATCCGCAAAGTATTTAAGCATGACTGCGGCGGATGGCGATTCCATTGCGATTGAATTCAAAATTCATTGCGATTTTTGCGCGCTAAACGCTTGCGGTTTTATCGGCGTTTCTTATTGCAACTCAAATCATAATTCTGAAAAGGATTTATATTAAGCTAACAAACTTATTCTATATAAAATATCTTCTTGTTAAAGTTGATGCGATATGAAAAAAGACGGAATATCAGCGCAGCTTCCGAGGACGCCGACGGGAGTCCCGGGACTCGACAGCCTGATACAGGGCGGGCTGCTGAAGGGGACATCAACGCTCGTCACCGGCGGCGCCGGCACGGGCAAGACGATTTTCTGCTGCCAGTTCATCTGGGAGGGGCTGATGCGCGGGGAGACCTGCCTTTTCATAAGCTTCGAGGAGCCGCCAGAGGACATAATCGCGGATGCGAAAAACTTCGGCTGGGATTTCGAGGGCTTCATCGGAAAGAAAAAGCTTTTCCTGGAATACCATGACCCGTTCCAGGTCACGAACATCACCTCGCTTCTCGTTGAGCGGATAAAAGAGCGCAAGATTGAGCGCGTGGCTATCGATTCCACATCCATCCTCGGCTTGTATTTCAAGGACGCGTTCGAGGTAAGAAAACAATTATACAAGCTTTTGATGGCGCTGAAAGGCACGGGCGTGACAACCGTCATAACAGCGGAAATTCCGGAGGACAGCAAGAAGCTGTCGCGCTTCGGCGTGGAGGAGTTCGTGGCGGACGGAGTCATCGTGCTGCACTACATCGGAGTCGGGGAGGACAGCTTCAACTCCATCCAGGTAAGGAAGATGCGCCGCACAAGCCATGACAAGAACATTTTCTCGCTCGCGTTCACGGACAGGGGGTTGGTGGTGAAGAAGTAATCGATATGGATTGCATTCAATATCCTGAACTGCCTTTTCATTTCTTTAAGGCGTAATAATATCAGCGCAACTATAAACTGATTCGTATTGTTGGTTTCCTGTTTAATTGATTCTGTAATACATAAGATGTTATAACTGCGCTTTGCAGAATGATTTATATTTCCTCGTCAGGATTTTTTCATTACCAACAACAAATTCGCAATATTTATCGCCTTTGGACAGGCAACTGGTTTCTATACACTCCACCTTCCTGCCAAAGATTATGGAATGCAAGCCGGCTGTCAATCCGCGAATTACATGGCATGAAGG
>DAIDAN010000001.1 GCA_027310605.1 Candidatus Aenigmatarchaeota archaeon
TTTCAGAGGAGGCGAATATGTCGGAATAGGTTATTACACCTATGTCGACTGGGTGAGAATAAGGAAATATGCTGACCCTGCACCAACTTATTCTTTCGGAAACATAACCATCAGTCCGACGCTCAAGGCAGTTTTAAGCGTTCCAAAATCCGTTCAGCCAAACAAAAATTTTACAGTCAATATTAGAGTGTCTGACGGTTCAAACATTCCAATAACAAATTTCACCATCTCCGACTTCAAATTATTCCGCGACAGCGAGCAAATCAATTTCACAAATTTCGCAAATTACGGAAACGGCACCTACTCGCTGAACGCGAGCAGCGGAAACATTATCGGAAAAGTTTCATTCGGGATAGAGGCTGGCGGCGCGTCCGCGGAAGCGTTTGCGGATGTTGCGATAAAGCCGAAAAACAATACCGTATTCATCGCGAACGGCTGGGAAAATATTTTTTCGGCGGGCCTGACCGGCAGGCCGGTTTTCTCAAACTATTCTGATACTGAAAAATATTATTTCGGCAGAATCAGGCCGGAGCAGGTTTTCGTTTTCGAAAATATCACAACAGAGTACCCGGCTTACAGGCTCAAAAACAAGCGGGCTTTTCTGGAAACATTTTACAAAAACGAAACAGCGGTTCTGGTTTCCAGGAGGGAGCAGGCTCTCGCTGCAGCGCCATATGCGAGGCTGAAGAATTATCCGATAATTTTCGATAACGATGAAACGGTTTTTAATGGTTTTAATAATATTGTAAATTTTTCAGACAAAACTGCGGATGAAATAAACGATTTCGCAATAAGCGAATTTTCCAGAGCGGGAAAGAACATAAATACAATTGTTATTACGGATACAGTTGCGGAGACTTCCGCGTTGGCAGGGGCTGTTGCGGCAAAGCACGATTCAATAATAATTCCGATAAACTTTTCCGCGATATCATATCCCGCAACAGTTTCCGACTTTTACGGACTGAACGGCGCGAACGGCGTGATAAAACTGAAACAAAAAATAAACTCGACGATAAAAAAACTTTCGGACAATTTTCTTTTCTCGAACTCGATTGATTACAAGGTTGGAAGGGCGCAGCTTAATCTGATTTTGTTGGGCAATATTTCCGAAGTTCCGCAGCCCGTTGTCTTTGATTCCGGGAGGGAAATCTTTTTCGATTATGATGGCAACTATCTGCTCTCGGATTTTCCATACTCTGATACGAACGGCGACGGCAAGGCAGATCTGATAGCGGGAAGGGTTGTCTCGCCCTATCAGCTGATGGATTTGAAGAAGACGAACAGGATAGTCACGGCAGCGCTTTACCGGAATTTTGAAACAGTTTTTTCCGGCAACGGGCTGATAGAGAGCCAGGCTGCGGACGCGGCTTTCAGGACAGCGGGCTTTGAAACAACCCGGCTGATAGAGAACAGGACAAACCTTTCCGAATACGAGCTGACTTTCGGTTTCAGCAACATAACCGGTTTTTTGAAAAAGCTTTTCAGCGACATGTCAATAACGGAGTCTCTAAAACTTATGGACACGATTTACAGCGGCTACAGCGAGCTTCTTGAGCACAATTATTACAAGATGATGAGCGGCTTGAGCCTCGGCTGGAACGGAATCACGATAAAAATGATTCCTGATGAAAAGCTGACAAGAGAGTCTCTGCTGGATAATATGCAAAATGCGGACGGAGTTTTCTATTACGGAAAGGGCAACGGCGGCTGGCAGACGGAAAGTTTCAGCGATAATAAAATTCTTCCCGCCGAGCTCCCGCCTTCGGGCGCGATGGTTTACGACGAGCGCACGAACTCAGCGCGCAAACCAGATAAAGAATTTTTCGAGAAAGGCGCGCCGGCTTTCATCGGCAGCAGCGGAATGATTCACGATGCCTACAGCTTCATGCCGAACGCGAAATTTTCGCAGGCAGTCGCAAGAAACAGGAGCATCGCCGCATCGCTTGAAAGCAGCAAGTACCCTTTGCTGCCGAACCAGATAAGAAACCTGACCGCAACTTTGCAGTTCAACTACCAGCCGCAAACCGACCTGGCGATAAAGCAGTTCCTGGAAATGGTCTGCTATTGCGACCCCGAGAAAAAGATAGACCCTGACGCGCAGGAAACCGGGAGCAACCCGGAGATAAGCCGTTCGACAACATTCATTTCAAGGATAAGAATTCCGATAAATTATATTGTTTCAAGGGAAAGAATATTTTTCGATGCGAAGGATTATTTGCAGGAAACCGGGAAGCCTATGATACCGCTTTATTCGGCGGAAACGATACTGCCGAACGGCTCGGAAATTCTCGGAATAAGGTTCGATTACAATTCTTCGGTTTATGAAAATATTTCCGCGGATTTCGTTCCAGATGACGGGAATTTCGGGCAGCCCGCGCAGGTTCAAGGCTTTTATCCGCAGCAGATGTTTTACAACGAGACTTTTGATTTGTTGGACGGAAGAAAAAATATGAAACTGATAGCGGCGGGAATGCAATATAACAACGGCACGAAAGAGGCTCTTGTCGTTGACGGCGCGGAAGCGGTTATAGAATACTCCGCGCCCTTCGAGTTTTTGGAATTCTCCGCTGAAAATATAACAACGGGAAAGAATGAAACATTCAGAATAAATGCATTTGGCGCTGATAATCTTTCCGCTGTCATCGATATCAGGAGCGGAAACTTTTCGGAAACGATTGAGAAAAATATCCCGTCAGGTTATTCCGAAATATTCTGGAGCCCGCCGTTCAACGGGGATTTCACGGCGACAGCCTACCTGCTTTCAGGAAACAATTCCGCGGGACCGAGGTATGCTTATTTTTCTGTCAAGCCGCAGGATTTTTTCAGTTCCTTCGAGTCTTTCGGAGCCGGCTGGTACAGCAAAACCATGAAAAGTTTCGCGGAAAAAATTTCGCTCGCTTTCAGCGGCGCTTCAGCCATTGTCTGGTATGTCAATCCCTTTGCAAGATTTTCCTCGTCCGCGAATTCCTCCGCTATTGAAAAACAAATATCTATCCCGGAATATTCGTTTTCCGTTTCGCAGGATTCGGGAAAAATAATTTACAGAATAAGGAGCGAGAAGGGCGAGCTTGTTCTTGAAAGAAATGCGGGCGCGACAAGCGAGACCTGCAGGGGCGACTGCTCGGGATTGTATGAAAAAATGAATTCGGAAGCAGCAAGGATGCAGCAACTTCAGGATTATGCTGCCGGGATTATCGGGGATAAGTAAGAAAATAAAATATTGTGGCCCGAAGGACACGCGGGTTATCTGAAGATAGCCCAGCTTAACAAGTTGCATGAATTTTTATAAAACTCATACAACCCCCAAGTGTCTGACAAGTATTGTTTATCGAAACATTTAAAGCTATGGCGAAACCGAGAATGGGACGCCGAGATAGCCTAGCAAGGCAAGGCGTCTGCCTGCGAAGCAGATGACACCCCAAGTGTCGCGCGGCGCACGAAAAATTTCATTTTTCGGCGGAGCCGGAAACCGAAGGTTTCCGTGCCGTTCGAATCCCGCTCTCGGCGCCAAAATAATTATCATTGAATTCAGAAAAAATCAGAATGGCCGTTAAAGCCGCTGATGCGAACGCCGCTACCATCGTATCTCCTTCAACTCAATCCGTATCTATCACTTGAAACCCCTCTCCAAGCCGAACATGTGCGCCGCCTGCGCGTCCAGCGGATAGAGATTTTGTTTTTTTCCAATCAGCTTCTCAACGCCTGTAATTTTCTGCGTCGCGCACAGCATCTGGAGTTCCTCTTTCAATGCTTCAACATAATTCACCACTCCTTCGGCCTTCGCGACATTCGCTGCAATCAGGAACGGCCGCCCCAGGCTCGCGCCGCTCGCGCCGAGCATAATCGCCTTGCCGATATCGAGGCCGTTGTTATATCCGCCGGCGAGCAGGATGTCGAAATCCGGCTTTTTCCCAATCATGGAAAAGATTGTCGCGGAAGGCACGGACATCTCGTTCATTACCAGCCAGGGGCTCATTCCGGTTCCGCCGCCGAACCCGTCTATGGTCAGGCATTCAATCCTTATTCCGTTTTCGCTCTTCAGATTTTGCAAGGTTGAAATCAGCTTCAGTATTCCGGTTCCCATCCCGGTTTTCACCCAAATCGGCAGACCCAGATTCGAGAATTTCATTATGTTTTTTTTCAGCTGCTCGTCCGAGAGCGAACCCGGCTGCACATGGCGCTGGTAGGTGCCGTCCTTGTTCTTTATGACGATGTAGCCGAGCTTTTTATATTTTTCAGCGAGCGCGTCGTCTTCGAACTTTACCTCTCCGCCGAGCCCCTGCTTTGCGCCCTGCCCGATTTTCACCTCTATCGCGTGCGCGCCGAGCGCCGCGCCCTTCTCGAAGACGCCCTGTTTTATATCTTCTCCGTTCCCCTGCACAATCATCGCGCCCCGCTTCTTGTAATTGTCGAGGAACGGCTGCATCCTTTCCTTCAATCCCGCTTCGCCGTAAGTCGCGAGAACATTCTCGCCGATTACAACCGCTATTCCCGCTTTCGCCGCGCCTTCGGCGAGGGCCGCACCGCGCAAATGCGCAACCTTTGTGGAGCCCATCGCAGCGACCGATATAGGCACGGAGAATTTGAAGGAGCCGATTTCCATCTCTGTTGAGACATTCTTGAAGACTATGGAGTCGCCGTAAAGCTCCGGCAGGATTTGGATGTCCTCGATGTTCGGCAGCCTTTTCTCCCCGCCGAACTGCGCAACTCCGAAAGGGTCTGGAAAGACAGTCCTGCCGGTCTTCGCCTTCAATCCTATCTCACAGTTCCCGTCCAAAGTGCAGACGGAGCAGATGCCCCCCTGGCAGACATGCTCCTCGAAGGTCGCTTTCGTCTTTGTCACAATATCAGCGTTTTGGTGCCTTCGCAATGCTTTTTCACTATACATGGCAACACCTCAAATTTCATTTTTGATTTTTGAAAATGAAAGCAATACGACTCGATTAACATCATTACGGCTTGATTTGCAGGAACGCTGAAATACGAATCAGCAACAAATACGCCGATAACAGCACCGCAACCAGACAATTTAACGGCCGTTCTGACTTTGTGAGTTCAATCCGTATTGTCAACCGTCATGGTTTTGTGAATTCGAATCGTAATGCGCAGTATCGTAATGATTTCTTGCGGAGTATTTATATATTTTATTTTCTAAAGAAAATCCAGAAATATAATATGAAAAATAAAAAATTGGGCTCTGCAGGAATCCCGATAAGGATTGGATTCAAGAATCAGGACTGCTGAATAAAGCCGAGCGAAATAAGACGCAAAACAAGCGCTTCCTTTTTCCGAATCGTTCCGTAATGATGATTCCTGCAGAGCCGAAAAAAATAAAAAGGCGCGTTATCAGTATTCCTCCTCCGACTCCTCTTCCTCGAACGCATCCTCTTCCTCTTCCTCGGCCTTTTCAGCCTTCTCCTCCTTTTCCACGGGCTCCTCGATTTCCTTTTTCTTCGCGGCTGTCTTGCCCGCGGCGAACTTTGCAGCATTCTTTGCCATAAAACCACCCTTTAACAAGCGTTTATTTTTGTCTTAATTGCGGTTGATTAAGTGTTTGTCAAACCGCAGTTTCGGATGGCAACAGATGCACATATCAGGTATTTAAACCTTATGGGAGCGCTGCCGTTTGATTGCTTTCATTTTGTGCATGATATTTCTCCATAAAATTCCGCAAAGCAAGATGCAAAAACATTTTTATCATTTTTCTCTGCTCTTCGCCCAATTTTCAAACCTTTTCCCTATCGTATTCGTTGACCCAGCTTTCAATATGCTTCCTTGCAAGCCCTATCCACAGTTTTTAAGCGCCATCATACTAGGATTGAAATGAATCGCTGGCAAGAAATGCTGATAAAAATGCAACCTTTAAAACCTTTCTTTGCAAACAGTTTCATATATTCTGCATTCAAGCAGCTATATGCAATTCTTGTCAAAGGTATATTTATGAAATTCATTCGGACAAATTTTAACGGGGACACGAACCTCGGCTTGTACGGATTCGCAACAGACGGCTACTGCCTTCTCGGAAACCATCCTAAGCACACGCATAAGATGGAGGAGCTGCTGAAAGCGAAAATAAAAATTGCGCAGATTGCGGGAACTGAGCTTGCCGGGATTTTCGCCGCGGGAAATTCAAGCGGAATCCTCGTCTCGAAGATTGCTGATGCGCGCGAGCTGAAAGAGATAAAAAAAGCGCTCGGGATAAATGTTCTCGTGATAAAGGCAAAGGAGACTGCAATCGGGAATCTCGTTTTGTGCAACGACAAGGGCTGCATAATTTCCGCAAAGCTGAGAAAATACGGGAAGGATATAGCCGAAACGCTGGACTGCGAGACAGCGGTCGGCGGGATAGCAGGGCTGCATATCGTCGGCTCCGCCGCAGCCGCGAGCAACAAAGGTTGTTTGTGCCACCGCGAATCAAATGAAGAAGAATTAAGGCTGGTAGAGGAGATGCTGAAAGTGAAGGCCGACATCGGAAGCATAGGCGGCTCGCCTTTCGTGAAAGCCGGGCTGATAGCGAACAGCTTCGGCGTCGCCGTGTCCGAGGAGGCCACAGGTCCGGAGCTCCAGAGGATTGACGAGGTTTTCGGATAACTATTTAACTTTGGAAAAATAATTATGATAAAGCAGGCGATGTTATGATTAAATATATTTCCGCAAGAGAAACGCTTCAATAAGGGAGCGGCTGCACTATATAAATAAGGCAATAAAGGTTGCTTATGAAAAACCAACAGGCCGCAGTATGCTTGATGCGCTCGCATCCCCGCTGTATCTTGTCGGAAATATTTATGATAATTTCGAGACTGACTCGGAAGTCGAAGAAAACTTTTGCTTGATTCATCCTGACAAGTTTGACGGAATTTGCAGGGAATTTTTAAAATCATACTTTGAGTATATTTTTGACGCTTCCCCTAAAGAAAGAAATGTAATGTTTATTGATTTATGAAAAATAAAAAAACCAAAATTGACTTTTATGCCCAAACAAAAACAGCCAAACGCGAAGCCGGAGATGAAAGTGCCCGTCGGAAAAAGTCCGGAGGAGATAGGCGAGGAGCTCCAGAGAAGGAGCCTGCAAATGCAGATACTTCAGGCGGAGATGCAGGTGATTCGCGAGAGGCAGCATTCGCTCTCGCACAGGCTCGCCGACCTTGCGGAGACGAGGCAGGCAATCGCGGAGATGGTTTCCGTGAAAAGCGGAAGCGAGATACTGCTGCCATTGGGAAGCGGGAACTTCGTTTCCGGAAAAGTCTCAGACACGGAAAAGATTCTTGTCGGAGTAGGCGGCGGCATCGCGATAAAAAAGTCGCCGGAAGAAGCGCTGAAGTTCCTTGACGAGCGGGTTGCGGAGGCAGGCTCCGCGCTTCAGGAACTCGAGAAGCAGTTCGCGCAGCTGGAAGCCGAGCTTCACAGGCTGCAGTCGGAGACGCGGGAGTAGGCATTATGGATTGTGCACGAAATCGCAGATTTCGGCATGCCGAAAAACTGAAAGTTTTTCGTGCAAATTACAAAAAAAGAACGGACTCTTAAGCGTTGGCAGAGGCGCCATTATTAGCGTTTTCAATGCCCATAACGATAAAATATTTAACTATATTTCTTAATGATCTCTTATGCGAGCAGTGAAAGACAGGCTGTACGGGAAAATAAGAATCGAGAAGCCGGTGCAGGATATTTTGCGCTGCGAAAAAATCCAAAGGCTCGGAAAAGTTTCCCTTTCCGCGGTTCCGGACAGGTTTCTCGTGCCGCGATATTTCAAGGATATGGCAAGCAGGCTGGAGCACTCGATAGGGATGAGCCATCTTGTTTCCGTGCTTTGCGGCTTCAGGCCCGAGTTCGAGGAATATCGCAATCTGCTCCTGCTTGCGGCGGTCTGCCATGACGCCGGGGCGCCGCCCTTCTCGCACAACGGCGAGTACCTGCTTGGGGAGCTGACAGGCATGAACCACGAGCGGTATACTGAACATATCCTGAAAGGTTCGGTCGCAGCGGATGTTATAAAAAAATACGGATACCCGCTCAGGCAGATAACTGAAATAATAAACGGAGGCTCCGGTTTTTTAGGCAAGCTGATGAACAACACCGTAGACTTGGACAACGCTGACAACACGGAAAGGTACGGCTTCGGTTCTGGGATTGTCGGCAGGATTTCGGACCCGGAAGAGCTTGCCAAGGCTTTCCTGCTTAAAAACGGCGGACTGTTTCTCGACAGAAAATATTCTGCGGAATTGGAAAAATGGAAACTTTGCAGGAAAAAAGTCTACGGAAAAATAGTTTACGGCGATGCCAACATCTCGGCGGGAGGAATGCTGCGCCGCGCTCTCGGTTTCGTTTACGAGGAAAATGGAAAAGCTCTTAAGAAGGAAGGTTTTCTGGAATTCAACGATAATGAGGCGCTGAAATATATGGAGGAAAACAGCCCCGAAGCCAGGGCGCTGATAGAAAGCGCAGAGAGCGGAATCTTTTACAGGAAGGTCGCGGAGATAAGCTCGTTCAATCCGTCCGCGAAAATGGAAGAGCTGTGCGGGAATTGGAGCGGAAGAATCGGTATCGCGGACGGCATCTGCGAAAAATTCGGGCTGCGGAGGCAGGATGTATGCGCGCAGGCGTTCCGCCAAAAACCGGAAAGAAGCGCGGAAAATTTTTATCCGCAAAAGAAAAAATCCGAGAAAAAGAAATGGGGAACCGCACGAAAATCCAGCGGGATTTTCGGCGCAGCCGGAAACTCCGTTTCCGTGCGCGTTGGGGGCGAAGCCCCCCGATTTGACATGAGGGTTTTCGTCAATCCGCGGCTGCGGATAAGCGCGAAGAATGTGCTGAAATTTCTGTTGGAAATAACGGATATGCAATGATATAAGATTTGGAAATAAAATATGATTCGGTAATGAGTATGTTCGGATTCTTGAAAAAAAAGCTGAAGGAAGCGGTGGAGAAGATATCGGGAGTCGCGAAGGAGGAGGTTGCGGCTGAAAAGATAGCGGAGGCTGCGGCCGAGGCGTCGCAGGAGAAGGAGCTGGCTGCCGAGACATTGGAAAAGAGGGAGCTGATTCGGGAATCGGGGATGGCGGAAACCAGCGAAGTCAGCGAAGCCTTGGAAAAGCCTGCGGAGCAGATAATGGAAAAGGGACTTCTGGGAACTGTCTCGGAAACATTTGAAGAAAGAGCTGAAGAAGTTGTCGCTGAACAAACCGCGGAAAATATCCCTGAAGGAAAGAAAATAATTGAAGATCTAAAGGAAAATGAATCGGAAGAAAAAATAACGGAAGAGGAAACCGGGAAACCAGAAATCATTGGAGAGAAGGTTGTTCCGGAAAATCTGGAAGTTGTAAAACAAGAAATAATTCCTGAAGAAAAAGCGAGGAAAAAAATTGGGTTGCTCGAAAGGCTGAAAGGGAAAAAGAAAAAGCCGGAGGAAAAACTCCCGCAGGGATTCGGGATTGAGGAGGAGGCCGAGAAGAAAGAGGAAAAGGAAAAGACGGGGCTGTTCAAAAAGATAAGGAAGGCGGTCTCGGAGAAAGCCATAGAGGAGTCTGACATCAAGGAAATTTTATGGGAACTGCAAATCGGGCTGATAGAGAGCGATGTCGCGGTGGATGCCGCGGAAAAGATTTCCTCAGGCCTGAAAAAAGAGCTTGTGGGAAGGAGGCTGCCAAAAAAGCAAATCGAAAGCATAGTAAGGGGCAGCATGAAAAAATCGTTGAGGGAGATTCTTGATGCCGGCAGCCTGAGTATTATGGAAAAAATAAAATCCAAAAAGCCGTCCCTTATCCTTTTCCTCGGATTCAACGGCGTCGGCAAGACCACTACAATAGCGAGGGTCGGCAGCTTGCTGAAGGAAAAGGGACTGAGATGTATTTTCGCAGCCGCGGACACATGGAGGGCGGGCGCGATACAGCAGCTGGAGCATCACGGGGAGCGGCTCGGGATAAAAGTGATAAGGCATGAATACGGCAGCGACCCGGCCGCGGTGATATTTGACGCGAGAAAATACGCGGAGGCGCACGGCATCGACGTGATACTCGCGGACACCGCGGGGCGCTCGCACACGAACATGAACCTCGTTGACGAGCTGAAAAAAATAGCGAGGGTTAACAAGCCTGACATGAAGATACTCGTGCTTGACGCGCTCACCGGAAACGATGTCATGGAGCAGGCGAAATATTTCCACGAGGCCGTTGGCGTTGACGGGATAATAATCACGAAAACGGATGTTTACGAGAAGGGCGGCGCGCTGCTTTCGGCTGTTCATACGATAAGAAAACCGATTCTTTACCTCGGCGTTGGACAGGGCTATGGCGACCTGGAGGAGTTCGATGTCGGGAAAGTTGTGGAAAGATTGCTGGAATAGACATTACGCATAAATTATGAAATCGGTTTCAGGAACGCTTATTGGATTCTGTTAGATAGAAAATCGATTCAGCACAACTGTAAATCATTTCATATCGAATTCATTTCATATCGGTTTTATTTTTCAGAAGTTATCGCTTTTTGTTTCGCCATGAACATCCTTATCTTTCCAATATTTCGATTCTACCTCAAACCTATAATTGAAATATTTTGTTATCGACAGTTTACAACTGTAAAATAAATCAAAGGCATTTAACAGCAGTCTTGAAATCATAATTATCATCTTTATCTCGGTATAATAATCCCTTCCAAATGGAAACCTACGGTTCCCATCCCTCCCTTCATTTATCTGGGTATTATTATCCCTTCCAAGTCCTCGAACTTTTTATCGAGGTAAAATTTCGCTGTGAGCGCGCACAAGAGCGCCTCGTACTCGTGCTCGTTGCCCTTCGGCTCGCGCGAGACCTGGAGTATTTTCTCGGTTGCGAATGCGGAGGCTTCTATCACGCGGAAGCCTTTCGCGCGGAGTGCCTGCACTATCCCCTTCGCGCGGAGCGCAAGAACCTGCATCGAAGGCAGTTTTGGGGAAACCGGCTTGAAGCCGCGCTTCATCAGGAGTTCCTCGCTCCTTCTCCAGAATCCAGAAGCGGGAGTCCAGAACGGCGCGTCAATCGCGATGCAGTCCGGCCTCGCCTCTTCTATCGCTTTGAGTATTTCCGAATCCTCTTTCAAGATTCTTATCTCCGTCTTCACTTCGCCGTCCGCTTCCAATATGCAGAATCCTGTCGGGTTTTCCGGCTTTCCCGCAAGGTCTATGCCGATGACTTTCATAACAAAACCTTTAACAAGAGAGAATTATAGCTGCCTGAATGCAGTTCTTATGATAATAATAATCGCAATAAGATTTAAATGCGTATCTGCAAACTGATTCGTATCGCGCTTTCCCGCACTTTTATAACTTTCTGTTTGCAATATATTTGCTGATTAAAATGGTGTTAGACAAAATCGGCGAAGGCTTGCGCGCCGCGCTCGACAAGGTGACGCGGGCGGGCTTGGTTGATAGGAGCACGATAGAAGGGCTTGTGAAAGACATTCAGCGCACTCTTTTGGCAGGAGATGTTGATGTCAAGCTTGTCTTCGAGCTAACGCAGAAAATTAAGAAACGCGCCCTCGATGAGAAGCCGAAGGCGGGAATGACCGCGCGGGAGCAGGTTGTAAGGATAGTTTATGAAGAGCTTGTCTCCTTTGTCGGAGGAAAATCGGAAGCGAAGCTTCGCGGAAAGATTTTGTTGTGCGGGCTGTTCGGCTCGGGAAAGACGACGACCGCGGGGAAGCTTGCAAGGTTCTACCGGAAGAAAGGCTTGAAAGTCGGGTTGATTTGCTGCGACGCGTTCAGGCCTGCGGCTTACGAGCAGCTGCAAACATTAGCAGAACAAATTGGAGTTCCTTTCTTCGGGATAAGGGGCGAGAAGGACAGCGCGAAAATCCTGAAGGAGGGGATGAAAAAAATCGGGGAGAGGGACATAATAATAATCGACAGCTCCGGAAGGGATGCGCTTGACAGCGGGATGATTGAGGAAATTAAGAATCTTAACTCTATTTCAGCGGCGGACGAGCGCCTGCTTGTGTTGCCCGCCGACATCGGGCAGGCCGCGCGCGAGCAGTCCGAGGAATTTCAGAAGGCGCTTGGGATAACAGGTGTGATAATAACAAAGCTTGACGGAACAGCGAAAGGCGGCGGAGCGCTCACAGCCTGCGCGATAAGCGGCGCTCCCGTGAAATTCATCGGCACCGGCGAAAAGCTTGAAGCCTTCGAGCAGTTCGACCCGGAGAGGTTCATCTCAAGGCTCGTGGGTTTCGGCGACCTGCAGTCCTTATTGGAGAAGGCGAAGGAAAGCGGCGCAGAGGAAAGCGCGAAAGCGATTGTCTCGGGAAAATTCACGCTGTCAGAATTTTTTGAACAGCTGGAGGCGATGCAGAAGATGGGGCCGCTGAAAAGCGTTCTCGACTCGATACCCGGCTTCGGGATGATGAAAATGCCGAAGGAATTCGACTTGGGCAAGCAGGAAGGAAAGATGAAAAAATGGAAGTACATAATCCAGTCGATGACTAAAAAAGAAAAAGAAAGCCCGGACTTGATTGACAGCCCGCGCATAAGGAGGATAGCGAAAGGCTCCGGCACTTCGGAGTCCGAGGTGAGGGAGTTGCTGAAAGCGTTTGAACAGTCGAAGAAAGTCATGAAGATGGTTTCCGGCGGCAAGCGCGGGCTGATGGGAAAGATGATGAAAAGGTTCAAGGGGTTTGGATAAATTGTAGGTTTAATGAAAATTGCATTGGCAATTGCAGCAAAATACTCCAGAAAAACGGGAACGATATTGCGTTGGGAGAATTCGTAACATATACTTGCAAGGAAACCGGTGACACGCGCACAGAATATTTGTGAGAATCATAATAACCTCCGATTCCTGGAAATTATTTATACTCTTCTACAAAAACATTTTCTTATGAAAGAGAAAAAAACGCTTTACGATAAAAAAGGAAAAAGAAAGAAGTTCTACCTGACAACATCCATAGCGTACACGAACGCGCCGCCGCATATAGGCTTTGCGTACGAGCTCATACTCTCGGATGTTGCGGCGAGGTTCCGCAGGATGAAAGACGAGGGCATCTTTTTCCTGACGGGAACGGATGAGCACGGGATAAAAATCCAGAAGGCTGCCGAGAAGGCGGGAAAACCTCCGGAAGAGTTCGTGAACGGGATATCGGAAAGGTTCATGGAGCTTTGCAAAGCCTTGGCTGTCTCAAACGATTTTTTCATCAGGACAACCGACAGGCAGGTTCACTGGCCGACAGCGCAGAAAATCTGGCAAATGCTTGAGAAGAGCGGCGATATCTACAAGAAAAAATACAGCGGATTGTATTGCTATGGCTGCGAGAGCTTCAAGACGGAAAGGGAGCTCGTGAACGGCCTGTGCCCCGATCACCAGACTGCGCCGGAACCAGTTGAAGAGGAGAATTATTTTTTCTCACTGACAAAATACACCAAGAAAATAGCGGAGCTTATAGAAAAGAACGAGATGCTTATAGTTCCCGAGGCAAGGAAGAACGAGGCGCTGAACATATTGAAGGAGATTGAAGACATAAGCTTTTCCCGCCCCGTCTCATCATTGAAGTGGGGCATTCCCGTTCCTGGCGACGATTCGCAGGCGATTTATGTCTGGTGTGACGCGCTGACGAATTATCTTTCTGGAGTCGGCTTCACTTCCGAGCCTAAAAAGTTCAGGAAATACTGGCCTGCGGACCTGCAAGTCATAGGAAAGGACATACTTAAGTTCCACGCGATTTTCTGGCCCGCGATGCTGCTTTCCGCGAAGCTGCCGCTGCCGAAAAAGATATTCGTGCACGGCTTCATCACCTCGCGCGGGCAGAAAATGAGCAAAACCATTGGCAATGTAGTTGATCCGTTTGAAATAATAAAGATGTATGGAGCAGAGTCGCTAAGATATTTTTTGCTGCGAGAAATTCCGCACGGCGAGGACGGGGACTTCACGGAGGAAGCTTTTATGCAGCGCATCAACTCGGACCTCGCGGACAACCTCGGCAATCTTGTGAACAGGGTGCTGGTGTTGACGGAAAAATATTCCGGGGGCAAAGTCCCTAATACGGAAAAGGAATCATTCCTGAAAGAAAAGGCTGAGGAAACGATAAAAAAAGTAAGCGGGAATATGGAAGAATTAAAATTCCACCGTGCGCTTGAGGGCATTTTCTCGCTCTCTTCCGAAGCGAACCGCTATCTGAACGAGTCCGCGCCTTGGAAGATAACAGTGAAGGAGGAGCTGGACGCGATACTCTACAACGCGCTCGAGACGATAAGGATAATATCGGTTTTGCTCTACCCCTTCATGCCGCAGACCGCGGAAAGGATTTCGGAACAGCTCGGAGTGGAAAAGAAATTCACGCAGGAAAAATTGGCGTGGGGCTTGCTGAAGCCGGGAACAAAAACAAAGCGCGGCGACTTGCTGTTCAGGAAAGTGATGAAGGTGGATGTGGGGGAGTGAAGAATTTATGATGTTACAGCTTCGGTTTCCATCAAACCCAGTTTCTTGGTTGCTTCCACGAAAAACTCCGCACAATCGCGCTTTACTATTTCTTCAGCCACAACAGAACTCTGCTTTAGCGGAGCCGGCTGCGAGCCGATTGCGCTTATCTCTTTCGCTACATCATCCTTTATCTTCATAAACGCTTTTCGATAGTCATCCGGAAGCGAATCCAACAATTCAACAATAGCTTTTTTGTCGCGATATGCCATCTTCATAATGTAATTGTGTACGTAAGTAGAAGTGCATCCAAGATCTAGCCGGTCTTTCACATAAACATAGTCTATTATGTTTGTTTTTGATATGGTAATTATTGAAGATATACCATTTACCTGAAAAAGGTCCTTTGCGCTGCGGGATGTTAGCTTCAACTCAGGAAAATATTTTTTATTTTCCTCAAGAATAATAAACTTTTTGCGGCGCTTGTCGCTGATATTTATTGCTTTTTCCTCAAGCCTCTTCATAAAATTTCTTTCAGAAAAATAGTCATCCATAACATTCTATTGAAAGAAAAGCATTTATAGTTGCATAAATTCTCAGATCTTCTTATCAGAGATTTATTTCTTGAACAGATTTTTATATCCTATAGCTTGTTCCCTGTTTTCTAAGGTTTCTTCCTTTTCTTTTATTAAATTTCTTGCTGCATATCTTACTGCAGCGTCTATATCTTTAAACCAACCAGTATCCACCATTCTTTCAAGAATTTGTAAATCATATCTAGGAATGCTAAATTTTCTGGTTTTAGCTTTCATAATCTCACACTATTATTTAATTAATCTCCTAACTTTTATATAGACAGATAGCTTTATATAGATGTTATCTTATAGTAGTATATGGTGATAATATGCCACCTGAAAAAATGAAGCTAAAGGGTATTGAAATAGAAAAGGGTACTCCAATGGAAGTTGCAGAAAAAGTTATCGGAGAAAAAAATGTAGTAATATATCCAGCAACAACAATCAAGAATTATGCTGGTATGAAACCCGAGGAATAATTTTATTATTTTTCCTATTTTCCTTAACGCTTAAATAAGCAGCCATAGAAATCTTTCTGAGCGGGCTCGTAGTATAGCTGAGCTTTTCTTTCCCGCGCACGAAAAGCTCCACTTTTCGGCGGAGCCGGAAAATCTTAAAGATTTTTCGTGCCAAAGAAAATCTTAAGGAAAAGAAAGGGTTAGTAAAGCGTCTAGAATGGTTCAGTATCCCTGCCTTGGGAGCAGGAAACCCCTGAAGGCCTTTTTCTTTTTGGTGAAGAACACAAAAAAAGAAAAACGCCTGCGAAAAAGAAAAACTCAAAATAAAAAGAATAGGAAAAAGGTTCTGGGGATTTCAAAGACCTGAATGAGAGTCAGGGCGAGCCCACCAAGTCTTTTCTTTAAACCGAAAGAGCAGAAACAAAAGGTTTAAATAGATTTGTAGCCAATAAACAGTAGTGATAAACATGAAAGAGATTAGTATAGAAGCTGCTGCAATATTGGTAGATTTATCAGGACGAATTAGGAATTCTGAAGAAGGTTATAGTTTTGAACCCTCTAATAGATATATAGAAGCAACAGATGAGTTGGTGACAGTTGGACTTTTAAGAAAAGAAGAAAAGAGTTACAAGCCGACTTCAGAACTTTTCAAACTATCATCTAAATTTGCAAATATAAAAATACAACACAAAATATTTTTTGATTAAAGCATTCACACTTTCCTCGCGAACACCAGAAAGCCCGTGAAAATCCCGCCGCTGCGCGGGCGGCTTCTCGATTTGTTATCAATAAGATTGACTCTCCATTCCCTTTGCGCTGTCTCAAGAACCCGCGGCTCGGTGAAGCCGGATTTTCTTATCTGCACGCAGGCCGCGGAAACGTGCTCGATAGTCGGCGAATAAACAGCAAGCCAGCCGCCGGACTTGAGCGTTTTGTGCGCGTTCGCAATCGCCTTTCCCGGCTCCTCCATGTCAAGCGTTACCAAATCCGCATTCTTTTCTGCAAAGCCTTTCGAGGCATCCCTGTTCTTTATTTCAATGTTCCTCATTCCGCAGAATCTTATGTTATGTTTTGCTATACTAAAAAATTCCTTCCTGCTCTCGTAAGTGAAAACTTTTTTCACAAAGTTCGCGAGAAAAATTGCAAGAAAGCCCGAGCCGGAGCCGGCGTCAACAACAACCGAGTCTTTTCCGGCGCCGCTGACCGCGAGAATCTGCGCCGCGTCCCTTGGAAGGATAACCTGCGGCCCGCGCCGCGCCTTTTTCAAAAGGTCAACAAGGGTTGGCTTCAGCGCGACGAATTCCTCGCCAAGATGAGTCTTTATTTTTGCCCCATAATTCCTGTCCAGCAATTTTTTCAAATCCGTTTTTCCGTACTGGCAGTGGAACTCTTTTCCGGCTTCGGCGATGTAGGAGCGCTTTCCGAACAGCAGGACTTTGTCCCCCGAGCGGATTTTTTCATTTTTCATAAGAGTTGTTTGGTTTTGTAATATAAAAAAGAATCTTCGATATGGATTGAAATCATTACGAATCGAATACAATATGAAACGATTTGACAGATACGCTGATGCGATTGTTCGCCTGAACTTTCGCTAAAAAAGCGTTATTGCAAATCAAGCCGTATTGAAATCAAGTCATATTGGTATTTTTATATTTGAAAAACAATCCTCCCGTATGCAAAAAATAATTCTCGGCTTCGCCGGAGAAATTGCGAGCGGAAAGGGGACTGCCGCGAAATACATGATTGAAAAATACGGCGCCGGCTATTATCGCTTTTCCACGATACTGCGAGATTTGCTGAAGAGACTGCACCTCGAGGAGAGCAGGGAGAACACGCAAAAGATTTCCACAATCCTGCGGCAGAATTTCGGCGAGGACATTCTCTCGAAAGTGATAAGCAGGGATGTTGCCGCTGACACCCGTGGAATAATCGCGGTTGACGGCGTGAGAAGGCTCTCCGATATAAAATATTTGCGTGATTTGCCAGGATTCAGGCTGGTCTATATCGAGGCAGACATCGGGAAAAGGTTCGAGCGCATCTTGAAGCGCGGGGAAAACCCTGATGATAAGAACAAGACGCTTGAACAGTTCAAAAAAGATAACGAGGGCGAAGCGGAGACGCAGATAAAGGGGCTGAAGGCTCATGCGGATTTCTTGATTGACAACAACGGAACGTTTGGGCGACTTTACGAGCAGATTGATAAGATTGTGGAGAGGTGCAAAGCAGAATCTTAAATAGGTTGTGTTGAATCAATAAAGTTAACTGCCACCCATACATCATTGAACTTTACTATTCTCGTTTCACCCTTATGAGATATTGGAATTTTATTTACAGCATCTTGATTTGGGGTTATCAGATAAACTTTCATATTTAGGAATTTACAGTTAAAAGCATCCACATCCACAAGTTCATATTTGTTTGGTATTGCTGAACATTCGTTTCTTGTAGAAATGCCATAAGTTCCCAAGATTACATATGAATTATTATCAAGAGTTAAACCGTCTTTTATGTAAATTCTGGTTTTATTATTTTTATTAGTTACTTTGAATACCTTTTCAATTTTATTTGTATTAGATTGTTCCAAATTCAAATTCTCAATTGTAAAATGCATACCGCCGTTTCTTTTTGTATATGTAAGATGTACAGGAGTTTCTATTTTTTATAAAAAAGAATTTATCACTATGCAGCTTCTGGTTTGAGCAATGTTAATTGCTTTGTATATCTTTCCTTTTAGTTTTATCGCAAACTTGTATTCTTCTGACAATTTAACACCTAAAGTTTCTGTATCACATTCACCTTCGGCTCGAACAGCATGCCCTCGCGCTTCATCTTCTGGATCATCTCGTCAACGCCCTTCAGCCCCTGCTCCTCGGCCTCCGCGATTATGTCCTCCTTAGGAATCTGCTTGCCGATTTTCTTCTCCAATCCTTCGATGACATCCATCAGAATCCTTATCTTGCTTCTCTGCGATGACGGCGTTCCCTCGGTCCTGTCGATGTCAATCTTTCCGGTCTCGTAGTCGTAGCCGAACTGCTGCAGCGAGGACTTCATTATCCTTATCGCGCGCTCCGCATCCTGCTTTTCAACAGTCTGGCCGAGCCTGACTTTCGCGGAAGCCTCGGCCAGGCGCAGCATTGCCTCGTTCTGCCGCAGCGTTATCGCAACAGTGTCCTCGCCGCTGTACATTCCTCTCATGGTCACATAAAAGTTTTTTATGTTCTCAACCGCCTCCTTCGTCATCTTCGGACGGCAGTTCTGCCTCATGTACGCGATGAACTTTCTCAAAAATTCCGGCGAGATTTCCGGCTTCCTCAACTCCGGGTTCAGCCTGCTCTCGAGAATGTGCGAGGCAATCCTCTCGTCCTTTTCCTTGTCGGGAACATCGCGCAGCGCGAATTTCAAGTCAAACCTGCTGAGCAAGGTGTCCGGAATGTCCGTCTGCTCTATGAGCGGCCTGTAAATGTCAAAGCGCGAGAACTTCGGGTTCGCGCCCGCGAGAACGGAGACCTGCGCTGGAAGCGTCGCGATTATCGAGGCTTTCGCTATGCTTATCGTCTGCTGCTCGAGCGCTTCGTGCATCGCAACCTGGTCGTCGCGGCTCATCTTGTCAAACTCGTCAATCGCCAAGACGCCGCGGTGGCAGAGCACCATCGCCCCCGCCTCGAGAACCCAGCCGCCCATCAATTCCTCGTCCTTAAAAACCGTGGCTGTCAAGCCCGCGCCTGACGCGCCTTTTCCGCTCACATATTTTCCGCGCGGAATTAATTGCGAGACCATTTTCAGCAGCTGGCTTTTCGCGACAGCCGGATCCCCGAGCAGGAGAATGTGAATGTCCCCTCTTACCTTTGTTCCATCGGGAAGCTTCTGCTGCACTCCTCCCATCATCTGCAGGAGTATCGCCTCCTTCACATCCTCCATCCCGTAGATTGAGGGCGCGACCGAGGCAACTATTTTTTTATAAACTTCGGGGTCGGAAGCGAGCGCCTTTATCTGTTCCTCATCCTTTCCGCTTATCTCGACATCCTCCCATTCTATTTCCGCGGGCTCGGCATGGTTCGCTTCCATGAAAATGTCCGACTGCACCATCTTCGCGCCGCCCTTCGTTTTTTTCGGCAGCTCCTTTATCACTCCCGTGACTTTAATCCTGTTGCCGGGGTCGCACTTTCTCTGCATCTCCGGAGTGGTGAGGTCATCGCGCAGATAGATTGAAACCTGCCCCGGCTTCTCCCCGCTCGCTATCTCGAACGGCTCCTCCACCACGATCCAGCGCGAGTCGAAGAGCTTCTTGTCGACCAGCCTGAAGCCGCGCTTGTTCCCGCACATGTCGCAGCCGCGCGGATAGGAGAGAAGCTGCTCTTTTTGCTCGACTGAAATCTTGTTCCCGCATTCGCACTCGAATTCGGCCGTGTCGATTCTCGGCTTCACCTCGCTCGCCCTTTTCACCACGCCGTCCACGCTCACGAACTTCCCGATGTGCTCGCTGCGCAGCGAGCGGATTCTTATCGTGTTCTGCTCCGGAAGATTTTTGAACCTGACCGTGAATTTCATCCGCCCCTCGGGCAGGTCTATTGCCCCGGAAGCGGCCTTGTCTATTTCCGGCAGCATCGCCTCCGGGTCGTTCAGGAGTTTTTCAGCCATCTGTTGGCAGTGCCTGTCGAAAGAATCGAAGTCAACGGTTATCGACTGTTTCCCCTGCTTCGCGGCGGCAAGGATTTCCTTCTCGCAGAATTCCCGGAAGAATTCCTCCATCCTTTCGCTATCCATTTGTAAAACCTTTTGATAGGGATTTCATTAAGGATTGAATTTGAAATAGGAACGCCGGTGTTGATATCGAGCTCATTCCTTATTGAAATATTTCTAAGGAACATATTGACAGCAAAACTATTAAAGGTTGCTGCTGCGCGGGAATTTCTCATTATGACTTGGATAACAAAAGAGAAACGCCGGTTAAAGCCGTCCCGAATATGGAAAACCAATCCATGCACGAAAAGCTTTGCTTTTCGGCATGCCAAAATGCACGCGAACGAAGTTCGCGGCTACGCCGAAACTAAAAGTTTCGTGCGAACTGAAAGTTTTTTGTGCATATCGGCAGATGACAGAAAAAAGTTTCTATCCCTTCCTTCTTCCCGCTGCGGGCTTTTCCTGAAGCCTTCTCATCAAAACCTCGACATGCAGCCCGTGGATGCTTTTCCTTATGAGCCAGAGCTCGCGCGCAACCAGCAGCCCGATAATCATCAGGACCCAGGGCAGCATCAGCGCCGCGAAATACTCGGCTTTGCCTAAGAATGATAGCTGCGGGATAATCTGCGCAATCGCCGCGGTCCTGTCGGATGAAGGCTGCGTCGCGAGGACAGCCAATGCCGCGACAGCGAGGATTATCACGAAAACGCTGAGCAGGATGAGTATCAAGTCCTCGACAAGCTCCTCTGCCGAGCCCAGAAACCCGCGGACTTTTTTCAGCGGCATTGTTTGCACCACATTAATTAATGTTTTCAGCCGTTCTGATTATCTCTTATTTTATCTTTTAATCTGAAAAACGAATGGTTTTATTGTTATCTTAATCTTGAACAAGCCCATTTAAAAAGATTTGTGCGATAAGGATGGGATTCGCATCAAACATTGATTTCAAAGTCGACCAGCCTTTTCTGCCGCAGGAACCGGCTCCTGCTGATGAACTCCTTTATCGGAATCGTCAGCGTGCCTTCGATATGCTTCAGCGCGGAGTCCAGCGCATCGAACTTCAGCGGCTTTTCCGCGAAAGCGTGGCGCAAATTCTCGCGGATTTCCCAGACCCCGACAGGCATCACATAGGAATCGTAAATCTCGCGGAACACGATGGCTGTCGCCTGTCTCCTCATCTTTTCAAGGAACTCGCAGACCGCGAACCTTCCCGCATAATATCCTCCGCCTTCGCTCACCGCGTAATTTGTCCTTCCCGCAAATCCTTCCGACTCCTGCGCGATTGTGGGCTTGTCCTGCGAAAGCGTCCACAAAGTCCGCGGAGCCCAGGCCTCGAACTGCTCGAAGCTCCAGTTCCCCGGAATAAGCAAGACTTCGAAATGGTTTTCCAGATAAGTGTTTGAGTAAACGATGAATTCATTAATCTGCGGATATTGACGGATGTTTTTCATCATCTCTTTCGCGAGAATGTCGTCTGTTGTTGTGATTGACCATCTTGTCGGCACTAACTTCTTGTTTTTTTCCAACCCCAGAATTCCAGCTGACAGGACTTTTGAAATGTAGTAAACATCGAAGCCTTTCTGGTAAAGAAGGCTTGACGACTCGACCGCTTTCAAATTGTCGCTCACGATGCTGTCAACCGCCTGCGGGATTTTCGTGTTCTCTGTTATCCTGAATTTTTCCAGAACCGCGGACGGACCCATAGGCTGTGAAACCGGCGAGAAACTCACGGAATAGTGCGGCTTGTCTTTGAACTGCATTTCAACATCAGCGGCTTTTACGGACAGCGTCAGCTCCTGCATGTCCTCCAAAAGTTTCGTCTTCTCTTTCACGCCCTGCGCCTTCTTGCTCCGGACAAGAAGCGAGCGCATCCTGATGATGTCGTTGAAATCCAAGCCGTACCATTGCGCCGGGTTGTCAAGGGTTTGCGGATTATCAATCAGCCTGCTTTCGGAATCGCCAAGGCCGTTCTGCAAATTTTCTTCGAGCGGTACCATACCCATCGGCCCGATGAAAACATTCGGATAGTTTTTCCAGCCCACGAAGATGGATGGCGGGCTCGGCCCGAAAAGGTTTTCCTTCAGCCTGCCTTGAATCGGGTTTTGTATTTGTATCTTCTGCAGAAGCGGGCAGCTCGGCCGTCCGCACAGCAAGCGTCCGCCCTTGCAGGTCAGGCACAAGGACTTTCCCATCGGCTTGAGTTTCGCAATCGTCTTAAGTATTTCGCAGCGCGGGTTCTCCCAGCTCTGGTATTTGGGAATCATAGCAAGAATATTTGGCGCGGAAGTAGAAATAGGCTTTCGTTGATAAGAATTGATTTCAAAAAATAGAACGACTTACAAATATGAAGAAGCAGAGCGCCAAACGAGCGCTTCTGATTTTTTTTCAGTTCAATCTATATTATTTTATTCCAGCCTCTTCCACTGCCCCAGCTTTTTCGTCAGCAGTCGCAAAATTAATTTTTTCAGCTCTTCGCGGTTCTTTCTCTTGCCGTTCGCGCTGCCCGCGAGCGGATGCCCGCCGCCGCTTCCCTCCAAGAAAATTCCGACTTCCCTGAACAGCTCGGACAAGTCGAGATTCTTTTCAGTTATGGTTTCCCTTGCGCGCGAGGAGATGCGCGTCTCGCTTTCCTTTTCCGCGACAACGATAGCAACATCTGCGCCGAGTTTCAGCAGCCCGCGGCACGCGGCTGCCTCATGCGAGACAACATTTGAAAGCACGACAAGAATCTTGCCGAACTTGTAGATTTCCATCCTGCTCGCGGCTTTGAGCGCTGCAATCCTTCCCGAAGGGTCAGCCTCTTCCGTTGTTATCAAGCCAAGCACATCCGAGAATTTTACCTTTTGCGTCAGCTCTGCCATTATCGAAAAAACCTCGCTGTCCGCGTGCCTGAAGTGCGCGGTGTCCGCGACTATGCCTGCGGAAATTGTTCCTGCAAGCTTCCCGTCGATATTTGTTCCCAATTCCTTCAGCACCTCGTAAACGAGCTGTGCAGAGGATTTAGCGTTCGCGTCAACAAAACATACCGCCTTTTCAGCCAGCTTTCCCTGCGGATGATGGTCTATCACGAAATCTGCGCGGAGATTCTTCACGCTCGCCAGCTGTTCGGGCACGGAAGTGTCGACAAGAATTACGGCATCGAACTGCCTGCAGTCCGGGTCAATAATTATTTGGAAGCCTTCCGCAAGCTTTTGCGCAGCCCTCGAGACTGACTCTGCAACGCCTGTGGAAGTTTCTGCGCCAATCAGTTTCAGCCCTTCAGACAGCGCGATAGCAGAAGCAGTTGCGTCGATGTCCGCGTTGTGGTGCGTGAGCACGAGGACTTTTTTCCCGCGAACGGCTTTCAGCTTCTCCGCGAATTCGGAGATTTGCATAAAATAATTGCGTTTTAAACAAATAAGAAGCTTTGCAATATCATTTCAGCATCTTAATAATTTCCTCATAACCCGCATCAGTTTTTACAGCAGTGGGGCAGAAGTGCGTCCTTCCCGCCTTGAATCCGCTCTTTCTCAATCTTGCGATAAAATCTTCAATTTTCGGAAGTTTTATTTTCTCAACTTTTGCCAAATAGTGGAGGTCGTAATAAAACGGAGGAAGCTCGGATTCTGAAGCGAGCTGTTTTGCAAGCATTCCTTCTTCAATAAATCTTTTCTTTTTGCATTCCTTCGCAACTTCGGCGCAGAATTTCCTGTCGGATATTTTTCCGAGAAAAATCGGACCGACAAATTCAAATTTATTTCCACAAAAGCACCGCAGTTCGATATTCCCGTATTTTCTGTTGCCGCAATTAAAACATTGCATAATATGCCCGAATTGCTTCAGTAAATCCGTTATTTTTCCCGCGTGCTCTATCTTTCCGAAAACGCGGAAGTAATGTTCTTTTGCAAACGAGAGCTGCGGAATAAAGGCGCGCTCCCTTCTGGAAAGAGCAAGAATTATATGCGAAATCAGAACCCTTATCCCAAGTTCGCTGTAATAATCCGTCTTCAACGAGCGGATTCCGTACTTTTTGAAACAGGTTTCCGGATAGCTTCCGCACAAAGGTGCGGTATCCGTTGCCGTCACGGCGAGAAAGCCTTTGTGATAAATGGAGCGCGCCGCCGAATCGAGAAAAATGTTCGGCGAGCCGAAAGGGTCGAGGTCAATGGCATCGAAAACATTTTGGTGCATCAGGATGTTCGCGTCGCCTTTTTGAGGAACGCATTTCTTTTTCAGCCTATTTAATGCAATGTTCTTTTTTATCAGTTTGTATGCAACGGGGTTCTTGTCGTTCAGAAAAACTTTCTTTATTCCGGAAATCTCATTTGCATATCTCAGACCGCGAACGCCGGATGCGGAAAGCGCATCTAGCACGACTATTTTTCTTCCTGCAATCTTTTTGAAAACCTGCAAGGCTGCAACAGAAATATTCCTGCTGAAAGCCATTTTAGGATTGTAGAACACGGCAGCTTTATACATGTTCTCGGCTGGCGCAAGCAGCTTTATTTTCTCTTCCCTTATCTGTTGTATTTTCATATCGTTTTATATGCCTGCATGCAATTAAAACCGTAGTGGTATGATATGAAAATCGAAATCAATGACGAAGTGAAAGAATACATCAAAAAGCAGAAGAAGGATTTCCGCGTCTGCACTTCCTGCTCCGGCGCATCGCTCGTTCCTGTGGATTGGTCGCGGCCGAAAGAGAATGATATCAGGGCAAAGATTGGGAAACAGACGCTTTACATTTCGGCAGTGCAGGCGCGCAGGCTCAAAAGGGTGGATAAGAAAATGCTTGAGACCGGCTCGTGCGGGCTGTTCGGATAATCAATCCAATACGAATCAGCAGCAGGAGCGCCGGCAACATTACGGCTTGATTTGTAGGAACGCCGGCATTACGAATCAGTTTTAGGTTACGCTGATCATAGCGTTCATATCGAGCGGCTCCAACAGTCGTTCTGATTTTCTGGATTCATATAGCAATAAAAATATTCTCACTCCTTTATCTCAACAGAATCTATCACGCCGTCGGAGTCCGAGTCAATCCCTTCAACGACTTTTGCAATAACCTTCGGATTGTGCGCGTTGCCCGAGCACACCTCATCGAGCCTGTTCATGATGGCAAGTATCGCGGATTTCGTGCCTTGGCTTCTCTTTCCCGCTATAACCATGATATGCTTGTCCGCGACAAATGGGCTTTTCATTTTTACGATTATGCCGTTCTCGTCCTCGCCGTAAGTTTTTCTGGAAAGCGAGGAAAAGATGTCCGTGTAGAAGCCTTTTCTTTTCAAGTCCTCCTTGAATTTTATCGGCAATTTTTCGTTTATTTGCGCAGCAAGCCTGTTTACGCCTGGACCGCCGATAATAATCAGGTTCTGTTTGAGGTCGTCTTTTGCAATTTCCGTGTCAAGCTTTACCGAGGCAGAGGGCGCATAGTTAAGGAAGCTTCCGAGAAAAACCCCGAGATTGATTCCGTAAGGCGCGTCCTTAGCCCTCGCCTTTGTCGGGCCGTGCGGGTCAAGCGAGCCGACGACTATGGTGGCGTTCAGGTTGCCCTTGCTGATGAACGGATGCAAAAAACCATGATGCTCGTCATTTATCTGCGACAGCTTCTGCGACTCTTCCATGTCCTTGAGCACCAGCGCGAACGCGGGCTCGTTTATGTCATATATCTTCGCGGTTACTCCGTACATGCTTTCCGTCTTGGCAACCCTTACCAGCCCGGACTTCTCAAGGTTTCTTATGTGGTAATAAACTTTCTGCTCGTGAACCTTCAGCCTTTTTCCTATCTCCTTCGGATACGAGGGCTTTTCTGAAACGGATAGCAGTATCCTCCAGGCGAGCGGGGAGAGCGCAGCCCTTGCCTGGCGCGGCTCGATAAATCTCGCGGGCAGGCTGAAGGTTTTTCCGTCCCTCTGCTCCACAATCCATCTTGACATTTGACAAACACCAGAATGATATTAAAAATATTGTTTTATTAGTGTTATAATAAGAACCATAAGCATATAAAGCTTTCTATAACCTAAAGAAAAATTTTTTAGCAAGCATTATAAGGCGGTTTCTGCAAAAAGAATTTTACATAATTGGCTTTGGCGTAAAACCGGATTATTCGCAACGGGAACTTCGAAAGAATTATGCAGAGAAGCGGGCAGAAAAATCTGGAGGCTTGCTTCTATAGTTTTATCGGGGCGAAAAATATGTGCGGCATTATAGGTTATAGTGGAAATCGAGAAGCTGCCCCCATACTTTTCAGCGGCTTGAAAAATCTCGAATACCGCGGCTATGACTCCTGCGGAATCGCCACCGTCCACGGGAATGCGCTGCACCTGAAAAAAGATGCGGGAAAGATTGACGAGGTCCACAAAAAACTTTCGCTGGATGCGCTGCCTGGGAAATGCGGCATAGCGCACACGAGATGGGCGACTCACGGCTCTGTTACCAAGGAGAACGCGCATCCGCACTTGTCAAGCAGCGGAAAGATAGCTGTCGTGCACAACGGCATAATAGAAAACTTCCAGAAACAAAAGGATTTCCTGACAAGCAAAGGGTTTGTTTTCAATTCCGACACGGACACGGAAGTGATTCCGAATATGATGGAATACCATATGAAAAAAGGCTATGATTTCATCGAGGCAGCGAAGCGCTCGCTGAAGCACATGGAAGGGCAGTATGCGATTGTTGCGGTGAACGACGAGGGCAGGATGGTTGCGGCGAGGAAGGAGGCGCCGCTCGTTGTAGGCGTTGGTAACGGAGAATATTTTTTCGCCTCTGATGTCACAGCTTTTCTTGAGCACACGAAGAACGCGATTTTCCTCGAGGAGAACGACCTTGCCGCGATAGACGGCGGATTAAAAATCTTTAACTTGGATAAGAATGAATTTGTCGAAAGACCCGTCTCGAAAATACAGTGGGATGCGGAGCAGGCGAGGAAGGGGAACTTCGACCATTTCTTCCTGAAGGAGATAATGGAGCAGGCGGAAGTGATAGAAAGAATATCGAAAATGGATATGAAAATCATAAAGGAAATTGCCGCCGAGATAAGAAAGGCGAAAGGGATTTTCATAGTCGCCTGCGGGACAGCGTCTTATGCATGCATGACTGGCTTGTATTTGTTTTCAAAGATTGCGAAGACGCACATAAACTTCTGCCTTGCCTCGGAATTCCGGCACTTCAAGCATTTTCTTTCCGACAAGAGCCTTATAATTTCGGTTTCGCAGAGCGGAGAAACAGCGGACACATTGTCGGCTATACGCGCGGCAAAGTCGATGGGCGCGAAAGTGATTTCGATAACGAACTCGGAAGGCTCCTCGCTTGCAAGGGAGTCGGACAGGGCGATTGTGCACCGCGCAGGGCCGGAGATAGCGGTAAACGCCACGAAGACCTACACTTCGCAGCTTGCGGTGCTTTCGCTGCTCGCCTACGAGCTGGACAACAGGCTCGATGATGGTTTGGAAGAGCTAAGGGATGCGTCGCGATATATTTACTATCTCACATCCGACAACGCGAGAAAATTCGTGAAGGGGCTGGCGGAAATATTGAAGGACAAGGAGCATCTTTACCTTATCGGAAAGGGTTTGCAGTATCCCACTGCGCTCGAGGCTGCGCTCAAGATAAAGGAAATTTCTTACATCCACGCGGAGGCTTTCGCTGCCGGAGAATTGAAGCACGGCACGCTTGCGCTCGTTTCCGAGGGCACGCCTTGCATCGCCTTCACCTCCGAGGAAACGGAATCGGAGATGTTGAACAGCATAATGGAGGTCAAGGCAAGAGGCGCGTTCGTGATAGGGATCGGCCCGAAAAGGAGCAGGGCATTTGACTTTTTCATAAAGGTTCACGAGGCCGGGGACTTCAACCCTATCGTTCAGATAATCCCGATGCAGATACTGGCGTACCAGCTCGCGCTCCTGCGCGGCTGCGACCCGGACAAGCCGCGGAATCTCGCGAAGAGCGTGGTGGTGAAATAAAAAACAGTTTTCCTAAAATAAAATTACATAGAAATCTTGTTCTTCACAAATTGCGGATATTTAAGCTATTCTGGTACAAAATATTTGTAGCATAGCCCCGTGGTCTAGCGGCCAAGGTTGAGGCGGTGACTTTCATGCGCAAGTTTGCATAAGTTGTCCGCGTCACCACCGAAAGGATGGCGGGCTTTGGCGTCTGCTAAAGCAAAGACGGATTTATTTTTTTAAAAGAAAATATTTCCGGATGACGAAGACACCCGCAGACGGCAGAAACATTGCCGATTTCGAATCTGCCCGGGGCTACCATTTTTTAAATCAAAAAACAAACGAGGCGATTTTATGGTTGACAAGAAAACAGGCGTCGGAGTCGGAATATTGATTTTGAAAAACGGAAAAATACTTTTGGGAAAAAGGCACGACGACCCGGAGAAGGCATCAAGCCTGATGCATGGCGAGGGAACTTGGACAATGCCTGGCGGAAAATTCCATTTCGATGAACTTCTGCATGAATCTGCGGCGCGCGAAGTCCTGGAAGAGACGGGAATAAAAATAAGAAACCCGAAAGTCATAAGCATCTCGAACGACATCGTGACAGACGCGCATTTTGTCACCGTGGGATTTCTTGTCACGGAGTTTGAGGGCGAGCCGAAAACGATGGAACCGGACGAGATAGCGGAATGGAAATGGTTTTCGCTTGACAACCTTCCGGCGAAACTTTTTCCTCCGAGCAAAAAAGTTTTGGAGAATTACAAGGATAAGATAATCTACAGATTATGATAGAAATCTGGCGAAGCTATAAACGCTTAAATAGTTTGTTTACGAAATGAGAAAAGCGCAATAAAACCATTCGTATCTGATTTCAATATTTTTGGATAAATAATGGTTTTTGGAAAAAATAAGTAAAACAAGAATCTAATAATAATGAAAGAATAAATTTTCAAGAAAATGTTTTCATGTTAAACAGTTTTTCAATAAATAAATCATGTATGCGGAAAACACTGCGTAATTTGAAAAATATATTGCAATAAAGAGGTCCTGATTATGGGAGAATTCGGGGGAAGGGAGCTGAAAAAGAGAAGGCAGAAGCTGCGGTGGAAGGACATCCACTACCAGAACCGTGT
>DAIDAN010000020.1 GCA_027310605.1 Candidatus Aenigmatarchaeota archaeon
CAGCAGGAAAGAGGCGCTGAAGGAGATAGACAGGCTGCTGAAAAAAGACAAGGAATTTTTGGAGATAATGGCAAAAATGTAAATACGAAAAATCGCGATAAAGAAAAATCAAATTAGAATGACATAATTCAAAATTCAGTTTTCAGGTTCAGTGGCAATCTTAAAAAATCAGATACGCAGAAAACGCGAAATGAGAAATAAAAAAGTCGGTTCAAATGGCGACGATAGAAGACTTACACAAGCTTGAGATCCGCGCAGGAAGGATTGTCGATGTTTCGGATTTTCCGGAGGCAAGAAAACCTTCCTATATTCTGACAATCGACTTTGGGAGCGAAATCGGGATAAAGAAATCGAGCGCGCAGCTTGTCGCGAACTACAAGAAGGAGCAGCTCAAAGGCAGGATGGTATTGGGTGTCGTGAACTTTCCGCCGCGACAGATTGGTAAATTCAAATCCGAGGTTCTGACTCTTGGAGTGCCTGATGAGGACGGGAATTGTGTATTGGTTCAACCAGATATAAACAACTCAAATATAAAAGAAGGAGCAAAATTATATTGAAAAATATCATTTTCAAAAAAATATTGAAAAAAAGAAGCCGACCATAACAGCCGGCTTTGAGGGTTCTACAGAACCGACAAATTGCACTCCCAAGTATTTTATTTATATCACTCTGAGTATTTAAAACTTACGCCGTGGTGGCAGAACTGGCAAATGCGCCAGCCTCCTGAGCTGGTAGCACTCCCAAGTGCTATGAGGGTTCGAAAGGAATTTCAATCAGAAACTCCCTCCCACGGCGCTTTAGAATTAGTGATTTTATGGCAACGAAAAAACAAAATACGGAAACAAAAAAACAGGCGGCAAAAAACGGACATAAGGCTGAATCGAAACAGACAAAATCAATCCTTAACGAGCAGCACGGCCACAGCCTTCTCGGCCTGAACTTCAGGAAGAGCGAGAACTTCGGCGAGTGGTACCTCGAAGTCATAAAGAAATCGGACATCGTTGACGAGCGCGTGCCGATAAAGGGGTTCAATGTGCTGATGCCGGAAGGCTACGAAATCTGGCACATAATGATGGACCGCCTCGACTCGATGTTAAAACGGATAGGAGTGCGGAATTATTATTTTCCGCTTCTCATTCCCGAGCGGTTCCTGAAAAAAGAGGCTGAGCATTTCAAGGGATTCAGCCCGGAGACGGCCTGGGTGACGCACGCGGGAGAGACGAAGCTTGAGGAAAGGCTTGCAATACGGCCGACCTCGGAGACGATAATGTACGAGATGTTCAAGCTTTGGATACGCTCATATCAGGACCTGCCGCTGAAGGCGAACCAATACACAAATATCGTGCGCTGGGACACGAAATCAACAAAGCCCCTGATTCGCGACCGCGAATTTTTATGGCATGAAGGGCACAGTGCGCACGCTTCCGAGGAAGAAGCGGAGAAAGAAGTTGGTGAAATCCTGAAAATATACAGATCTCTCATAACGGGCGTGCTCGGAATTGATTATATTGAGCTGATTCGCCCGGAGTGGGACAAATTCGCCGGCGCGGAATATTCGGTTGCGCTTGACGCGGTGATGCCTGACGGAAAAATTCTGCAGATCGGCACCGTCCACAACCTCGGCCAGAATTTCTCGAAACCGCTTGAGATGGTTTTCCTTGATAGCGAAGGAAAGAAAAAATATCCGTACCAGCTTTCCTACGGGGTCACGACGCGCCTGCTCGGCGCGCTCATAGGGATTCACGGCGACGACCGCGGCTTGATTCTGCCGCCGGAAGTCGCGCCAGTGCAGATAGCGATTGTGCCGATTTACACGAAGGACTCGAGGGAAAAGATTTTGGAAAAATGCAGCGAAATTTTTGGCAGGCTGGAAAAAAGTTTCCGCGTAATGCTGGACGATTCCGAGAAAACGCCGGGCTTCAAGTTCCACCAGCACGAGCTGAAAGGCGTGCCCTTGCGGATTGAAATCGGCCCGAAGGACTTGGAAAAGAAACAGGTCACGCTCGTTCGCAGGGATTTTCTCGAGAAGATTCCGGTGGAGGAGGAAAGGCTGGAGAGCCAGATAAGCGAGGCGTTCGACTCCGTTTTCCTGCAGCTGAAAAAGCGCTCCGAGGAGAATCTCATAGTGCGCGATGCAAAAAATTTTGAAGAATTGAAATCAAGCCTTAACGCGGGCGGTTTTGTGCGGATAAACTTCTGCATGCGCGAATCCTGCGCTGACAAAATAAAAGCTGACACGAAAGCGGAAGTGCGCGGAACCTTGTTCTCGATAGAGGAGAAGGTCGCGGGCGGATGCGCGGCCTGCGGGCAAAAAGCGAATGCGAAGGCTTATGTGGCGAGGGCTTACTGAATCTCAAAATTTTTGTGATAACATGAAAGTCGCGGTGATAGGCGGGGGGCTGTCGGGATTGATGGCAGGCAGGTTGCTTTCCGAGAGCGGTTTTGAGGTGAAGGTTTTCGAGGCGCAAAAAAACTGCGGGGGTTTGGTTGCATCCTTTACGGTGCAGAGTTTCAGGATTCCGATTTTCTACCATCACATATTCTCGCATGACGAAACAACGCTGAAAGTTGTAAAGGAATTGGGAATAACCGATTTGATAAAAAGGAAAATAAAGATGGGACTGAACTTAAACAGCAAGAGCTATCCGATATCATACTTTTCCGCGCCGTTCTGGGATTTTCTTTCTTTTTCTGATAAAATAAGATTCGGTTTGCTTGCGGCCCAAGTAAAAATGAAGAAGGACTGGTCAGACATAGAGGGTATCAACGCTGAAGTGTGGCTGAACAAGACCGTCGGGAAAAATGTCGCGCGGAAAATTTTCGGGAACATAATGCGCGAGAAATACGGGCTGCCCTTGTCCCGAATATCCGCTTCCGAGCTTGCCGAAAGGCTTGGCGAGGAGGAGGCGACAGGGCTGTTCTATTATCCGAAGGATGGGATGGACGGGATGGTAAGCCGTCTTGTAGAAAGCATTGAAAGCAATGGGGGAGAAGTAAAAACAGGTTCTCCTGTGACAAGAGTCGATTTAAACAATAATAAAATATCATCCAGGGAAAACGGAAAGCAAAAAACGGAAGAAGCCGATATAATAATAAACACCGCGCCCTTGCCCGTCCTTCTCCGGGCTGCGAAAGGGCTGCCTGCGGCCTATGCTGAAAAACTGAAAAAAATAAAATACTGCAGGAACATCTGCGTTGACATCGGGTATCGGGAAAAATTAAGCGACTACTACTGGCTGAACTGCTTCGACAGCGCGTTCGGCGGGATAATAGAGCATACGAACCTTGCTGACATTTACCCGTTCAAGATGGCCTGGATATTCAAGTACGCGCCTTCGGAACAGCTATGGAATATGAGCGACGAAAATGTCGCGAAGCTTTTCATAAGGGATGCGCAGAAAATTTATCCGCGCCTTGAAGCGGATTGGTGCCGCGTTTTCAGGAGCGAGCACGCGAGCCCGCTTTATGACATCGACTACGGGAAGTTCATGCCCGGCTACGAGACGCCGCTGAAAAATCTTTTCCTTTCCGGAGTCGCGCTTACCTATCCGAAGATAAGGACGATGAACACCGCGCTCGCATCCGGGATAAAAGTCGCGGAAATAGTGAAAGAGAAATACGGTAAAAGGAATTAATCATTATGATTCAGAATTAAAAACAGAACGGCTGTAAACTGTTTGGCGCGAACGCTGAAAACGGTTGAAGTGGGCTGCGCCTACTTCTATCTGATGGCGTATCTTCAATTCAAGCCATATCGAAATCAAGCCGTAATGCGTTTAAATTCTTTCAACAAGAGATATTTTTAGGTTTCAGAAACCCGCGATAAGGATTGAAGTTCCAAAATCAGGACTGCTACTTCGATCATTTTAAGCCGCCCGACTTCAGCATTTTTATCACTATATATGAAAATCAATCGGTATTATTGCAAACTGATTCGCAATGAATTCATTCCTTAATGAGGTAACTTTTATGAGGGAAATAAAAAAAGTGATGCTCGTCTTTCCGAACAGCCCCACTCACTATGTGGTCCCGCCCGTCGGGCTCGGCTACCTTGCAACTGCGCTGAGAAAAAACGGGTTTGAGGCAACGATACTGGACGGCATAAAGGAAAAGCTCAATCTGGAAAAGCTGGAAAAGAAAGTGAAGGAATGGAAGCCTGATGTAATCGGGATACAGGTTTTCTCCTGCGACGCGCACACCGTGAAGGAGTATGTCGCGAAGATAAGAGAAACTGATAAGAACATCCTTCTCGTAATAGGCGGCGCGCATGTCTCCGGCGTTGGCAAGGAAGTGTTCTCATATTTTAACGGAATCCATTTCGCGATTGCAGGAGAAGCGGAGACAGCGTTCCCTCTGCTCCTGAAAAAAGTAAGCGCTGGCGAGAAGAGTCTTGGCGAGGTTCCGGGATTGATTTACAAGACTGGCGATATGATAATCGCGAACGCGCCGAAGTTCGAGGAGAATCTTGACGCGCTCGGCTTTCCCGCTTGGGACCTGATGGACCCGCGCACTTATCCGCAGGCTCCGCAGGGCGCGGTTTTCAGGAACTGGCCCATCGCTCCGATTCTCACTTCCCGCGGCTGCCCCTTCCGCTGCACCTACTGCGCCGGCCATTTGACAACAGGATACAACATAAGGTTCAGGAGCATTGAGAAAGTAATGGAAGAGATAGAGATGCTTTATCATGATTACGGCGTGCGCGAAATCCACATAATAGACGACAACTTCACATTCAAGCGCGAGCGCGCTTTGAAATTCTGCAACGAGATATTGGAGCGCGGGTTGAAAATTTCGCTGACTTTCCCGAACGGGGTGAGATTGGATACGCTTGACTTGGAGCTTCTCCAATTATTGAAAAAAGCCGGCTGCTATTCAATCACCCTCGGAATCGAGTCGGGCTGCCAGCGGGTGCTGAATGACATGAGAAAATCCTTGAACTTGAAAACAGTGGAGGAGAAAGTCGCGCTCATCAACAAGGTCGGCATTGACATAATGGCTTTCTTCATAGTCGGCTATCCTACGGAGACGAGGGAAACGATTCTTGAGACAATCGAGTTCGCGAAAAAGCTGAAGATAAAGCGCGCGCACTTCAGCACCTTCCTGCCCCTGCCGAACACGGAGGCAACGAGAATGCTGCAGCGGGACGGAGTGATAAAGGAAATAAATTACGACACATTATTTTATACAAAGGCTCCCCTTCCGCCGAAAGGAATGACCTCGGAGGAGCTGAAGGCGCTGCAAAGGAAGGCGTTCTTCGAATTCTACATGAGGCCCCGCATCATAGCAGGAATGGCAAAAGAGGTGCGCTCGCCAACGCACTTGAAGATGCTCGCAAAGAGGGCCTGGGACTACGCGTTCGGGAGATGATTTTTCAGTAACTCTCCCAGAGCTTTCCCCATTCTGTTTTTTTGAAATCTTTCACGAATTTCCTTCCCTTAACGGGGTACCAGAATTTGTCATGGTACAGGGCCGAGCCCATGATGCAGAAATTGAAGAACCATGTCCTGAAGAGCAGCGGCTCTGCAAAGCTGTGCCTGAAGAGCTGGTCGAAAAAAATGACGGGACTTTTCTTTGTGGAAAAATGAAAGTTAACATTAGAAATATTTTCCCCGACAAAATCAATCTGCGCGATGTCCCCGCATCCCAATCCCAGGTCATGCGCGGTTTTTATGAACCTTATCTTCATCGGGTCGAATCCCATCATCTTCGCGGCTATCGCATCGATGGCTACCGAGTCTTCTCCCGCCAGAATATAATTTTTTACAACCGGAATCATCGTTCTCGGGCCCGCGCCGTTGCCGCAGACTGTGCCGTCCATCACCGTGAAGATTCCCTTGTGAATTTCCTTTTGTATCATGAGCAAGTCAACAAGAACCTCGTGTATGTGCTTGTGGCAGTGGTGTCTCGCCTCCCTCAGCAGTCCGCCGAACGCGTTCTTCATTGCGCCCGTCATCTGAGTGTGCCCGTGCGTTTTCATCGTTGGCAGGTGCAGCACATTCGAGCCTATGAAGTCCTTCGGGATTTTTATCCCTTCCGGAAAAACTTTTTTGTCAAGGACGAGAAGGTCGCGCTTCGGCCTGTATTCAATCCATTCCGCATCGGTAAGCGGCATGAACCGGATATCGCACTTCCGCAGTACCGGAAGCCATTTGTTGTTTTCCGCGCCCTTCCATGGATCCGTGACAACCGTCTTGTTTTCCATCGCAGCGATATCCTTGTAATTATCCTCTTTTAGGGTGCGGAGCACGCCTTCCAGCTGCCAAGGGCTTGTGGAACAGGCAGGAAAGAAAAGGCTCCATGACAGGTTCAGCTTCAGAATGGTTCGCGCGTCTTTTTTCAGGGCGCTTTCATAATCCGCCTCGCGCATCAATCTTCCAATGTCAGCCAGCACCGATTGCGGCGATGTTTTTGCGACAACCACTTTTGACATAACATGGCCTGTTTTATTTTCCTCAAAATTCATAATATCCTTCTTGTGCCAGAAGATATAAAAATCTCGTTTATAGGAACAATAGTATTCCCGAAAGTATTAAAATGAGAACGGAGACCGCTATGAATTTCGGCGACTTCGTGAATATCTGTTCAGGCTCCTTCACGGGGCTGTCCTTCACGGAACCCAGCCTGTAATACCAGCATATGAGATACGCAACGGGCGGGGACAGGAATATGAGCAGCGGCTTGAGGCTCAAGGCAAGGCTGACAAACATCGCGGTTGAGATCAGCGCGGAAAGCATCGACATCGCCTTTAACTGCGGCACGCTGTATTCCTTCAGCACTTTTCTTAATTTTTCTATGCCGCCATCCTGCTTCTCGGCGAGCCTCTTCATCGAGAGAAGGAACATCGCGAGGAAAAAAGTCAGCAGAATCACGGAGATTGCGGATAACGTGACTGTGGAGAAGCGCAGCGAGAGCTCTATCACCCTCGGGGGTGCGTTGAAGAAAATCGACTGTATTGTTTCCGTTGGCACCGCTGTTGAATTGAGATTGAAACCCAGGGAGAATCTCGCCTGGTTGTAAGGCTCGAACAGGTACCATCCGGCCATGACGCGCAGCGGAAAGTTCAGCGCAACGGTAAATATGTCGAGATATTTTTTATCCTTAAGCCTCGGCCAGAAGCTGTATGCAAGGCTGTTTGCGAGCAGGAGCGCGTCGATGACAAGTATCCTGGCGTCAAGCGCATATCCGAGAGTCAAGGCAGAAGCAAGAAGGATTGCAGCAAAAGAACAAGCCCCCTTTGGCGAGATTTCGCCGGAAGCCACGGGCCTGAACTTTTTGGAAGGGTGCTTCCTGTCCTTCCCGGCGTCGGCTATGTCGTTTATGACATACATCGCTCCCTGGATGAGGATGAGGTTCATGATTCCGAAAACAATCAGGAGCGAAGCCGTGTAGAGGTTCGAGGGGAGCAGGAAGATCGCCGGAGCCGCGCCGAACAGCACATAAAGCGACTTGAACCACTGCCTCGGCCTCATCTCCCTTATGTATGCAGACAGTTTCATCGCATCACTTTATCGCGGATTCGCCTTTCAACATAATCCGCAATGCTAACCTTTATAAATATCGGCTGCAAATGAATATTCGGAATTGCGGAATGCAGGTTCTTTGAAATGCAGTTTTTTATTATCTCTAAAACAAGAGCGGCAAAACCATCGCATATGATTTTTTTATTTTTTGTTGCAATATGGTTTTCGGATTAAATCACTAACAAAATAAAAAAACATAATTGCTGAAAATGCTGATTAACGAGGTGCTAACAATGACGGAAATCGAGGCAAGAAAGACGGGGACTACAACTCTCGGACTGGTTTGCAAGGACGCGGTCGTGGTCGGCGCGGACAGGAAAGCGACGATGGGTTATCTTGTGGAGAGCAAGGAAGAGAGGAAAGTATACTCGGTGGACAAGCATATAGCGCTCACTGTTGCAGGCGGCGTGGGCGATGCGGAGGCATTGGTAAGGATTCTGAAGGCGCAGTTCAAGCTTTACAAGCTGGAGCGCGGGCCGATAACGCTGAAAGCCGCCTCGACTCTTCTCGCGAACATCCTGCAGGGAAACAAGTACTTCCCGTATTATGTGCAGCTGATACTCGCGGGCTATGACAGCGAGCCGCATGTCTATTCTGTTGACGCGGTGGGAGCGGTCTCCGGTTATGACAAATACTATTCAACTGGCAGCGGAAGCCCCTTTGTCTATGGCGTGCTGGAAGCGGAATACAAGGAGAACATGAGCGTGGAGGACGCGATTGCTCTGGCAGTGAGAGCTATAAAAGCTGCTGTCCAGCGGGACATCGCGTCCGGCGGCAAGGGAATGATAATCGCGGTCATAGACAAGGACGGCTACCGCGAGCTCTCCGCGCAGGAAATGAAGGAGTACGCTTGAATTTATTTTTGAAATTTTTTGATTCTTGGAGTTATTTGCTGAAACAGGATTCTGAATAATCGCGACAGATGTTTAATTGCTGGAATATCTTGATTATGAAAATAAAAAATCGAACTGTCTGGAAAACATTATGAATCAGAAACAGGAACGCTTGTCGAACATTTCTTGGAAAGAATTTACCAGCAGTTCAGGTTTTCAGTTCATTCCATAATATATGATTATTTCAAAAAAATAAAAAGTGATTTTTGTGGAGGAGAAAACCCAGGATTTTTTCGAACGCATAAAGGGAATGATTCCGCGCGAGGCGCTCATCTCTGACATAAGGTTCGAAGGCTCGGATGTCGCGGTCTACATAAAAAACAAGAAGATGTTCGCGGAGAACGGCGCGTTCGTGAAGGAAATAGTTTCCGCGCTGAAGAAGCGCATTCTCCTCAGGCCTGACCCCTCGATATGCATAAACCCGGAGAAGGCGGAAGAAATAATAAAATCGCTGATACCCGCGGAGGCGGGGCTGAAGGAGATTTATTTCGAGCCGGAATTCGGAACGGTCGTGCTCGAGGCTGACAAGCCCGGGGTCGCGATAGGCAAGGGCGGGGAAACAATGCGCGAGATCAAGAAGCAGACTTACTGGAACCCGGACATAAAGCGCATACCCGCGATTCCGAGCGAGGTTGTCAAGACGCTGCGCGAGATTCTTTACAAGGAATCCGTTTTCAGGAAGGATTTTCTCGACAGGATTGGAAAGCGCATACACGGCGGCTGGAAAGGCACGGACTGGATAAGGTTCACCACTCTTGGCGGTTATCGCGAGGTAGGGCGCTCCTGCACGCTCCTGCAAACGCCGGAGAGCAAGATACTGATGGACTGCGGGCTGAAACCCGGGACGAACGAGTTCCCCTATCTTTCCGTTCCCGAATTCAACATGCAGAGCCTTGACGCGGTCGTGCTTTCGCACTCGCACCTCGATCATTGCGGCTTCATTCCGTACCTGTACGAATACGGCTTTGACGGACCGCTTTACTGCACCGCGCCCACGCGCGACCTGATGG
>DAIDAN010000021.1 GCA_027310605.1 Candidatus Aenigmatarchaeota archaeon
GCGACATAGTGAAGGATGATGAAAATCTGGGCAGCCAGAAGTTCAACCCCTTCAGGGAAAGGTTCTTGCAAACGATAGGAATGCGCGACCGCGCGGAGCGCGAAACGGGAGAGAAAAAAGTTTACATGGTTAACGTGACAGCGGAAACCGAAGAGATGATAAGGCGTGCGGACTTCGTCCGAAAAAATGGCGGGGAATATGTGATGGTTGACATTCTCACCGCGGGATGGTCGGCGCTTCAAACTTTGCGCAATCGCGATTTCGATTTGGTTATTCACGCGCACAGGGCAGGGCACGCAGCGATAACAAAGAACCCGAAGCACGGAATTTCAATGAAGGTGATTGCGAAAGCCGCGCGCGCAGCCGGAGTTGACCAGCTTCATGTGGGCACGGTTGTGGGAAAAATGTTCGAGACAAAGGAGGATGTCTTGGAAAATATTTTCGCGCTGAAAGAGAAGAACGGATTGAAGCGGGTTTTTCCCGTTGCTTCTGGCGGGCTTCACGCAGGCAATATTCCAGACTTAGTGGAAATATTCGGGAACGATGTGATAATCCAGGCGGGCGGCGGAATCCACGGGCACCCGAAAGGAACGCGCGCGGGCGCGACAGCGATGCGGCAGGCTGCCGACGCCGTGATTGCCGGAGCGAGCCTGAAACAATATGCAAGAACGCACAAAGAACTGAAAGAGGCGCTTGAGCATTTCGGGAAATAAAAGATACTAATAGAAAGTTGAATTAAGAATTTATGACAATACGAATCAGTTTGCAGATACGCTCGTTATGTCATTCCCGCGCAGTCTGCTTTAAAATCCGTTCTGATAATGCAGCTGAATTCATAATAAAAAACCATCCAAATATAATTCATTCAATACCGTAGATTTATTAAGCTTGAAGTTGAATTTTTCCTGTTGATGATTATGGCAGAAGAACCAAAGCAGAAAAAACTTTTCGGAAAGATAAAAATCGGCAGATGGGACATTCTAGCGATAGCCGCGCTCGCCGTTTTCATAGCAGTGATGGCTGCGCTTATCTATGCGCCGAAAGGGAACTGCGAAGTAGCGCGGGCGGGCGGAACCTGCGCGCCCGCGAAGGATGTCCTGACAGAGGGCTGCAATTACTGGGCGAAGTTCGGCTGCGACAGCACGAAGGATGCGAGCCTTCCCGACATAGAGTTCGAGATACAAAGCTTGTGCAAGATACAAAATAATCTGCACGTCACGGGGCTGGACTGCTCCGACCTGAAGCAGGCCTGCAACCAGATAACGCAGAAAAGTGTTTGCTGAATAAGAAAGGAAGTGAATAAATATGTTTGACCTGACAAGGCTGAATACAAGATTGATGAAAACTTCCGCAATCATAATAGCCTTGTTGATTTCTGCATCAATTGTCTTGAACATCCTGAATATTTTTCTGCTGCTTGAAAGCGGAGCCATTCAATACAGCGACATAATTCAGAGAATCTTATTATCATCATCCATCATTTTGGCGTCTCTCTGCCTGATGAATCTTGCCGAAGTTGTCCAGAAAAATATTATAAAGAAGATCGGATTAGCCGCCATACTCTTGGCATCGGTAGGCGTCCTGCTTTATTTTGCCATATATTTTTATAACAACGCCCTGATAATTATTCCGACGCTGGTTCTTTCCGCGTCTGAAATCCTGCTGCTTGCAAACCTCTTCTTGATAGGAAAATATTCAAGGATTACCGCTTTCGACTTGGTTGCGCTGTTTTTTATTTTAGGACTGCTCATAGGCTTGGCAACGCTTACTGCTTACTTAATTCTTGTCATAGTTCTTTTCAGGATAGACAAAAAGTTTGAAAAAACTAACAAGGTCGAGAAAACTATGGGCATAATGCAAAACACCTGCCCGGTCTGCGGAAAGAAATTGGGGTTCTCTTATCTGGAATGCTCGTCCTGCAAGAGGCATTTCTGCTATGAGCATGCAAGGCATCAGGGCAATGAAGTGTATTGTTTTGAATGTTTGGGAAAAAGAAAATGAAAAATAATTATGAGGCGAAAATAATGAAAACGAAAAAACAAACAAAAAATAAGAAAGAAGTTGAAGTTGCAATCATAAGCTGCCTGAATAAAGAGTGCAAAGGAAAGTTTGGAGTGGATGTAGATTATATAGGAATTGTAACATGCCCTTATTGTGGAGAGTATGTTGAAGGTTGATATGAAAAAAAGAATTTCATTCTTCCAAAAAGGGAGGGATGAGAAAAAACGCTGGAAGTGTGCTTTGCATACTTTAATCGGAAAGAGGTTCTGATTATGAAGCTTCGAGCAAAACCATTGAATCTTGAAGTCGGGGGAAAGCCTGTCGTGATAATGAACAGCGCGGATGCGGAATCCCTCGGCTTGCACGCGCTGGAAAGGGCAAGGCTGAAAACCGACGGCAAGGAAATGGTGGCGATAGCCGACACAGCGGAAAATTTTGCGCGCCCCGGAGAGATTGTAACAACAAACAGCGTCAACTCTTTCCTGAAGATAAGGAGCGGGCAGAGCCTTTCGGTCATGCGCGAGAAGGAGCCCGAGTCGGTTTTTTTCATCAGAAAAAAGCTGAACAACGGAAGGCTTGAGCCGAACGAGCTGAAGGAAATAGTGAAGGATACGGTCGCGAGGGAACTGTCCGACATAGAGCTGGCGTCGTTCATAACAGCGCTCCATATCCTCGGGATGAGCATGGAGGAGACCGAACATTTTTCGCGCGCGATGATAAGCAACGGGAAGAAGCTCGGGTTGAAGGGGACGATAGTTGACAAGCACAGCATCGGCGGAATTCCCGGGGACAAGACCTCGATGGTTGCGGTGCCGATTATCGCCGCATCCGGCTTGGTCATCCCGAAAACCTCGTCGCGCGCCATCACCTCGCCCGCGGGAACCGCGGACAGGATGGAGGTGCTCGCGCCGGTGGAGCACACGATCGAGGAGATAAAAAAAATCGTGCGCAAGACAGGAGGCTGCCTTGTCTGGGGAGGCGCGCTCGAACTCGCGCCCGCTGACGATGCGTTCATCCAGATTGAATTCCCGCTCGGCATTGACCCGCTTCTCCTGCCCTCCATCCTCTCGAAGAAGAAGGCTGTGGGCGCGGATTTTGTAGTGATAGACATCCCGACTGGGAGGGGCGCGAAAATAAAGACGGTCGGCGACGCGCGGGAGCTTTCCGAGGAGTTCGTGGAGCTTGGAAAAAGGCTTGGCATGAAAATAACCTGCGGGATAACATTCGGGGAGCAGCCGCTCGGCCGCGCAATCGGGCCCGCGCTCGAGGCTCGCGAAGCGCTCGAAACCTTGTCGGGAAAGGGGCCGAAGGATGTCGCGGAAAAGGTTTCCAATATCGTCGGCTTGCTTTTCGAGATGGTTGGGAAGGGGAATGCAAACGCCGCCCTGAGAATCCTGAAGTCCGGAAAAGCCGAGAAAAAGTTCAGGCAGATAATCGCGGAGCAGGGGGGGAACCCGAAGGTGAACGCGGATGATATTGCAATAGGCGAAAAGTCAGCGGATGTTGTAGCGGAAAGGGAAGGGAAGGTTCTCTGGATTAGGAACGCGGAAATAGCCGCGATAGCGAAGGAGGCGGGCGCGCCGAAGGACAAGGGCGCCGGAATCCTGCTGCACAAAAAAACGGGCGACAAGGTAAGGCGGGGCGAGAAGCTGTTTGCAATCCACTCCGGAAACAATTTCGAACTTAATGCAGCGCTGAAGCTTGCCGAAGAAACAAAGCCCTTTGTCGTGGGAAAGGAGTTCGAGGAGAAGATGCTTCTTGACAAGTTCCCCTCGAAGATGCCGCACAAGAAAGCGTTCGTGTTCGAGAGATAAACATTATGGATTGATTACATTACAAATCATCAATACGAATAATTTTTCTGGAACGCCGGTTGGCATTATCGAAATTATTTTAACAGCCGTTCCTGTTTTTTGAATTCAATACATAATGGTTCTTTAAATAATCCGATATTTCAAATTCTGTCATGCAGACGGAACATCTTCTTGCGGCTTACGAAAAGAAAAAGACAGCGATAAGAAAGCGACTCGCGGAATTTTCGGAAATAAAAAATTCATCAAACGAGAAAATCTTTTATGAGCTCTGCTACTGCATTATAACCGCGAACGGCTCCGCCGCGGCGGGCAGGAAGGCGCAGGCATGCCTCGAGAAAAACAATTTCTGGAAGAGCGGCGTTATCGGCGACTGCCTCGAGGGCGTGCGCTACAGCGGGAACAAGGAAAGGTTTATCTTGCATAACAGGAAGAATATTCTTGAAGATGGATTGAACTTGCGAGAATATCTTTCCGGCGGCCCGCTTGAGTTGCGCGAGAAGATTGCGCTCGATAATGAGCATTTCAAGGGGCTCGGCTGGAAAGCGTCGTCGCAATTCTTGCGCAACATCGGCTTCCGCGGGCTCGCCATCTTGGACAGGCATATCCTGAAAAACCTGAAGGAGCTTGGCGTGATTGGAAAAATTCCGACGCTAACAAAAAAGAATTATCTTGAAATCGAGCGGAAAATGAAGGAGTTCTGTGAGCGCACAGGGATTGGAATGGACGAGCTTGATTTGCTGCTCTGGACCGAGGAGTCGGGAACAAAACTGGAGGAGGCGAAATAAGAATTAAGTTGTCTTTTTCATTTTTATCAAGGCATCGTTGAAGATTTCATCAAAGCTACTTTTTATAATATCCTTTTCAAAATTCAATTCCTTTATCTTGAAATTGTAATAATCTTGCAATATCTTTTCTATTTCATCACGAATATAGTTCGTGTCAACTCGTTCAGGAACAGTATTTTCAAAATTCTTTTCTAAAACATGCTTTGCATCGCCCAACAAATGTGCTCCGCTGATATTATGTCTGCAGCTGAATCTTAATGTTTTTAGCAATCCTGTTATTTGATTTATCTTGCTAACCTGTTTCAGATATTTTTTCTGATTTTCTGTAAAAACACTTTCATATTTGGCATATTTCGCTAAATTTATCATATAAGGCTGAAGCAATCCTTCCCTTGCCAACCTATAAGCGTTGTTAATAATTTCCTTCTTCTACTTTTTCGTTACCATATTCTTACTTGCACGCAAAAGCATTTAAGCGCATCCTTCCGCAACACTTTTTAAACAACATATACAATAATTTCTCATGCGAAAACTCCTGTTCATAATTCTCGACGGTGTCGCGGACTTGCCGGTGAAGGCGCTCGGCGGGCTAACGCCTTTGGAGGCAGCAAGAACGCCCGCGCTCGACAAAATCGCGGAAAGCTCGCGGCTCGGGCTGATGAAGGTAATCGACAAAAACATTCCGCCGGAAACCGACACAGCCGTTCTCTCGATGTTCGGATGCAACCCGCTCCTCCATAACAGTGGCCGCGGTCCGCTCGAGGCGAAAGGGATAGGACAGAAGTTCGCGGAAGGAAAGGACTTGGTCCTGCGCTGCAACTTCGCAACACAAACCGCAGGAAGAATAACAGACACGGAGGCGCAAAGAATTGAAGGCAAGTATGCGAAAAGACTCGTGGAAGCATTGCAAAAAAATGTAAAGCTTGGCGGCGCGGCTTTTGATTTTTCCCCTGACCTGAACTACCGCGCCCTTCTTATCCTGCATTCAAGGAAAAAACTTTCCGATAAAGTCTCGAGCACGCATCCGGGATATGAAAGAAAATATTATGGAAACGTGATAATGGAAACGCCGAAACCTTTGTCAGGCATAATGAGAACCGAGAAATGCAATGCGATGGACAATTCGGAAGCCGCGAGATTCTCCGCCGAACTTGTAAATGAGTTCGTAATGCAGGCAGAAAAAATTCTGAAGAATCACAAAATAAATGTTGAGCGGAGGAAAAAAGGATTGCATGAGGCGAACGCGATACTGACGAGAGGGGCTGGAACAGAGTTGCCGAGATTGAACAAAATAAAAGGAAATTGGCTCTGCATCGCTGACACGCCCGCGGAAAAGGGAATCGCGAAACTTCTTGGAATGAAAACACCTAACTTGGCTGAACCATTAACCGACAGGCTATTGGATACAAACAAAGAAATTGAAAAGGCTGTAAAAACAGATATGAAAGTAAGGCTGAATGTTCTTCTGAATCATATTGGTAATTACGATTCCTTCTATCTCCACTTCAAGGGCGCTGACCCGTTCGGGCACAGGAACATGCCGGAGCAGAAAAAATTCATTATCGAATCAACAGACAGGCATTTCTTCAAGCCGCTCCTGCGCAAAATCAATTTTAATGATTTCCTAATCTGCATAACAAGCGACCACACCACCGCCTGCGAATTGAAAACGCACACGGCCGACCCCGTGCCCGTTCTAATCAGCGGAGGCGAAGATGGAAAAAAATTCTGCGAAAAAAATTGCGGGAGCGGCAGCCTCGGGATTTTCAGGGCGGAGGAGCTGATGGGCATGCTGAGAAAAAACATTATGGAATGACTTGAAACAGGAGCGCCGATTATATTTTTCAACAAAAAACCGCCTTAAGTCCGTTCTGTTAATTTAGTCCAATCAATAATGGAAAAGCCGTTCTGAGTATGGAAATCCAATCCTTATCGTCTGGCTTTGATTCAAGCCATAATAATTTATGCAATTCAATCCGTATTGCAATGCTTCGCCGCCTGCCGTATGCGAATTCGTTCTGACTTCCGAATGATAATCAGCTTTATATACAAAAAGCGCATATTTATCATAATGCCCTCCGGGTTTTTCGGAGTCATGGGTTCTAATTATGGAGCGAAGCAAAAAAATAGTGTTCGTGTCCCACTGCCTTCTCAACCAGAATGCGATGGCAGTCGGCAAGGAGAAGTCGCCGGGCGCGGTTAAGGATTTGATTGAACTCCTTACCCAATCGGGCGTGGGCATAGTCCAGCTTTCCTGCCCGCAGATTGACTTCAACGGCGGGCTCGGCAGGAAGCCGAAGGGCAAGCCGCAGTACGACAACAAGGACTACCGCAGCTCCTGCAGGAAGCTCTCCAAGAGCGTTCTCGAGCAGGTCGAGAAATATCTCCGCGCGGACTACTCGGTTCTCGGAATACTCGGCGTTGAGTTCACGCCGACCTGCGCCGTGCACCAGCTTGAGAACGGCACGCGCAACACGCCGGGAAAGGGGATATTCATAGAGGAGCTTGAGGACGAGATGCGCAAGAAGAACTTCCAGGTGCCTATCGTCGGCGCGAACCTGAACAACATCCTCGCCACGATGGAGAAGATACAGGCGCTGCTGAGATACGCTTGATAAAACATCTAATTTTGCAATCATTGCGCAATGTTCAGGTTTAAGGCATTTTTGTGCGTCCTGTTTTATTCTTTAACGGCTCTGTAGAAATCTTCATTATGACTTGAGATGAAATTCGGGAACGCTGATAAAAACGCTTGCGTTGAGCGGCTCAAAACGATTGAAGTAGGCGAAGCCTACTTCCAGCGGATTAGCCGTTCTTAATATGAAAAATCATTCCATATCGGTTTTTTGCTGAAAACGATTTGGGGGCAAGATATTTACAATCACCAAAAATTTATATAAATGCGCATATTCAACAACAAACAGTTGGAAGTAGATGAATCGGAAAGGTGTTTCAATTATGGACAGCGTGCTTCTGCTGAGTTTCGCCTTCGTCGGGCTGTCGATGCTGCTCGCAGCGTTCTCCGCGTTCTACATGTACAAGTTCACGCGCTCCTACTCCGGGAAATTCAAGAGGCCGATGGACTACCTTTTCCTGACGATTGCGCTGTTCGCGCTTCTGATGATAGAGTTCGGGTTCGCGATGGCAATCACTCCGCAGGTCTCGTTCCCCGTTTCCGCGGCGCTTTCGCTCACCGCGATAGCCTCGTCGCTGCTGCTCCTGCTGATTTCAAAATCCGTGTACAGGACCGAGACGGACATTATCGTGGAAAGCCTCGAGTCGCAGAAGGATTTCCTCAGCCGCAAGTCGAAACTCATAGAAGAGAAGTTCATGAAGAGGAAGATAACGGAGGACATGTTCAAGCAGATGCTGATGGATTTGGAGAAAGAGATTGTGGACACGGACGCGAGGATACAGGTTCTGAGGGACAGGAGCGGGAAACAGCCAAAACGGATATGAAACAAACGGATAAAACTTATTATCAATCAGACAGGGGAATGCTGTCGTCAGCGATTAAAAATAATACGCTCTCAATAAAAAATAATCATTACGGCTTGAATCAAAAAAATTCAGAACGGCTGCCAATACGGATTGAACTGCAACATATAACGGCCGTTAAAGCGTCCCTGAAATCATTCCATAATGATTAAAACCTTATATATCGTCCCGAAGATTATTCTCAAGGAAGATTTTTATGAAAAAAATCGAAAGGGTCGAGACCGGCATAGGAGGGCTTGACAAGCTGATACAAGGCGGTCTGGTAAAAGGCTCAGCCTCGCTCGTTTCCGGCGGAACGGGAACCGGCAAGACGATTTTCTGCTGCCAGTTCCTGAAGCGCGGGCTTGAAAAAGGGGAAAGCTGCCTTTTCATAACCTTCGAGGAGTCTGTGAATGACATATTGGGCGATGCGGCATCTTTCGGCTGGGATCTCGGCAGGCATGTGAAGAGCGGAAAACTTGTCTTCGAGTATGTTGACCCGTTGGAGGCGAAGACGAGGCTCGGAAGCATTGACGAGTTCGTGAAAAAGACGGTGAAGGAAAAAAAGATAGCAAGGATAGCGATCGATTCGATTTCCGTTTTCGGGCTTTACCTTGCCGACCATTACGAGTTCAGGAAGGACCTGCACAAGCTTCTGGAAACGTTGAAAGGCACTGGCGCGACTTCCGTTTTAACAGCCGAGGCTGTGAACAGCTCCACAAGGTTCACCATCGAGGAGTTCGTGGCCGATGCGTTGATAAACCTTTACGGGCTGAAAATCGGCGAGGGCAACTTCCGCTCATTGCAAGTCGTGAAAATGCGCAGGACAAGGCACGCTGAGGACGTTTTCCCCTTCGAGTTCACAAAGACGGGGATTGTGGTAAAAAGCAAGGAAAGCGTTTTCAAAACCTGATTCAGTACTGTACCTTGTCCTTCATATGCTTCAGCGTAATCTCCCAATATTTCTCCAGATATTTTGCAGTGACATCCCTTTTTCTTTCGTTGTGTCCGGCAAATCCCGCTTTTATCAAATAAAAAACACTTAAAAGCGGAATCAACGGATTAAGCCCTCTATACTTTATTATTTCCTGAAGCAAAATATAGGGAAAAACCCCGAGATAATTCTTATGTTGAAAATACCTCCACCATTTGTTTTCATAATAGGCGGCGCGGACGTCCTCGCCGAGCAGCATCCTTATTTTTATCTGCTCTTCAAGGATTTTCTTAAAGTAATATTCCTTTTTTTCTATATTTCCTCTCTTGTCTTCTTCACAGGCTTTTTCATAAAACAAGTGGGCGTTCATTACAAGTTTTCCTGCTACAATACTTTTCTTTCTTGTAA
>DAIDAN010000022.1 GCA_027310605.1 Candidatus Aenigmatarchaeota archaeon
AGCATGGAGTGAGCCAACGTCAGGCGTGTCATTGTTTACGTGTGCCGCGCAGCAGCTACCAGTATAATCCTATGACCAAGAATGATACTCCGCTCATAGAGGAGCTTGAAGGTCTTGTCGTCAAGCATCCAGCCATTGGGTTCTGGCAGGCGTACTATCGCATCAGGAGAAAAGGTTTTATCTTCTCTGGATGCAGAGTAATCTTATGTCCGAATTAGATTTGTTGGCGGGAATTATCGGAAGCGACGGTCATTTGGACAAAGACCAGCCTGCTGTTAGGATAGTAAACAAGAACAAGAAGTTTCTTGAAGAAATCACAAAACCGATATTGGAGAAGTTCACAGGAAAGAAAATAAAAATAACAAATTCAATTTCGGGTTTTGGCAAAAAGCGGTTTCTGATAATCGTTTACGACAGGAAGTTGTGGAAAATCATGAACGAAAAATACGGAATTCCTTCGGGAAACAAATCAACAAACATTAAACTGCCTGAAAATATTTCGCAGAAAGCGAAAATGAATTTTTTGCTTGGATGGATTTCGGGCGATGGAAGCGTGACTGTTGACAGGACAAGGCCGAAAATAGAAATCTGGTCAAAAAGCAAAAACATTTTGTTGCAATTCAAGGAAATTCTTGAAAAAGAAATTATTGAATCAAGAATATTCAGCGCAAGTAACAAACGATTTATTTTGCGCATTTCAAAAGTTAATTCTGTTAAATCTTTTTACAAGAAGTTTCAGATTCCGCATCCGGAGAAGCAAAGAAAACTTAGTATCTTAGCTTTCCAGCAGTTCAGAACGTCGTGATTCGATGTGGGTTTTCATTTTAGCGAAAGCAAGATTTCCGGTAAGGCGTGGGCGCGGTGAATTCACCGTCCCAAAATGAGAAGCGAAAGCTTCCGTGACTTTAGGAGTAGCTTACGAGCGCTGCTTCCAGATTGAAGGCGACAAGTCGCCTTCTGTCGGTTTCCAAGGCAACACGCTTTACCTGAAATCGCGCTTTGGAAATAAGTGAAATAGATGCGATTATCCACACCGAACGACATAGACAGTTCGGTCTTTATCTTCCGAGGGTGCAAAACCTGACCCGAAGGATGCCCAAGTACGAAAGGAACGTGCATCCGTGGCCTCTGGTTGGCCGGTTATCGAATCAGCGATAGCTTTAAGAAGTTCGGGGGAACAACGGCTTTTATGCAAAGATGTAAAACAATTGCCGTTAATAACAACGGCATGCTTTACAAGGCATTTTTTGGTATGATTGAAGATATTGGTGCGTTAGAACCTGCAGAAAGAACAATAATGGAAGAGATTTCTGCGGAAAACTTTAAAGATGCTGTGAAAAAAGCAAGGAAGAAGATATACAGTTCCGCTTCAATATCGTACGCATATTGGCTGAAAAGCGTTATTCCTGTTAACTCCTGTTATCAACCCATAAGAAAAAAGTTATCGCTGCGAGAAAGGTATCGCCGGGCAGCTACGCCATAATCGTTAAGCGCTGAAGGCATTAATAATCAGGCGGAAAATAATAAGACACAGAAGCAAAGCGATTTTTCCGTATCCGATAATTATGAAAGATTCAAAAAGAAAAATCGCGTTAAAGAAAAATAAAAAAAACAATAGTAAATGAATTAAAACTTTAAAGATATTTTTACGATTTTCAGATTTGATATAATACAAATAATAAATCAGTTTCGCTGAAAACGCTGATAATTTTAGCCTGATTATTGCCGAGCTAAGCGCGAAACGATCGGGAAAAATAGGTGGATGCTGGCGGATGGAACATCCGCTTGATGGGGCAGTGGTGTACGCACGAAGCCAAAAAGGCGGGCTGCGGATTGGGAGAATCCGTATTCCGCCGTGGCCGCGACGTGTTCAGCCTTCTGCTCCCAACAGCGCAGTTTCAATCTCTCTAAAACGACCTGACCGAAAGTCCTTGTCTTTGCCGGTTGATTTTTTCTTTACAGTTTGGTAGGCTTGCACAAAATCAGCGCATAGTCCTCATTTTCGGTCAAGAAAAATCTTTTAACAACGAATCCTGTTTCAGCCACGAGTATCTGAATATTTCTTGGGATTGTCTTGTATGAAATCATCAGCAATATCTTTTCGCCTTTCTTCAGTCTAATTTTTTTGGAACCATAATTTATTTCCTTGTCTTTCTTGATTACAAACCTCGCTTCAACTTGGCTTTTGTTCCTGTTGAACTTGACTTCAAAATATCCATCATTCTGCGTCAGCCCGAAATATTCCAATGCCGTAAAAATATTGTCCTGCCATATTCTATTTCCCCTATAGTGTCCCAGAATGTCCTGCGTTCTCTTTATGTCAAACAATTCTATTCCAATCAGAAGATAATCCCTGAATGTCATGCTTTCCCTAATGTTGGTCAACACCCTGCTCATATCGGAAACATTCCCCAGAGTGTTCCCAAGAAACAGAATAAGATTGGCAGGGTAGTTCTTTTCTCTCAAAGGCTCTGTGATTTGGGCAAAGTTGCCTTCCTCAAAATCAATTTTCAGAAATTCGGAGTTTAAGTTGGGAAATTTTTTAAGAATGTTTGATTCTGCAAGCTTCAGGATATTCTCGCTTATGTCCAACGCGACATATTTTCTTTTGTATTGTTTCATCCTTTCAAGAAACAAATTTGCCTTTTCTCCGGTTCCGCAACCCAAATCTATCAGGTTTATTTTTTCCTTTACTTCGTTCAATATCTCCTTGGCATATTCTTTTATCAATTCTGTTTCAATTACGCCAAGCTCGTAATCTCTTGAATGAACAAGCGCATTCCATCTTCTGGCGCCGTCCTGCAAGTATTCAAACTTCAAAGGAATTTCATTTCTTCCTTTTAATGCTGTTACGAACTCGGAAACCTGCTTGCCTGAACCGAAAAATCCAGAAAGATTTGCTTCAGGCCCCTTGAATTTAAATAGAATTTTGTTTTTCCTGCAATATTCTTTCGCGGAATCTTCCGTGCCCAGATGTTTTATGACTTTCTGTTTAGTCTTTCCTTTATTTGATACGGTTTCGACTAACTGAAAGTATAATCTTCCCTTAACATTCTTCTTTCTTACGAATGCCATAATCTATGGTGACTAACTAAATATTTAAATACGTAAATAAAATTAGTCATCAAGATAATTATAGAAATAGAAAATCGCATGTTTTTCTTTTTGGATACCCTACACTTTTTCTTTTTTGAAGCTCAATACCAAAAAGAAAGGGGTGGCATGAGTTGGAATTAGCCCGTCTTTTGTCTTGCGAGTCCAATTCCAAACGGAATCTTCTTACAATCGCGCGACGGCATTCGTCTGAGCAACCTACCCGCTGCTCTTTAGTCATCGCAGCCTACTTGGTCTTGCACCACGCCGATTTGTTTTTCAACTTAGGCGGCGTCTGCGCGAAGCGCAGTTTCGGTGGACGGAGCTTCCTCACGGCCCTTTTCTGCACAGAGCTTGTAAAAAGCGCCGGCGGAAAATTAACCGCGGCGGCCGCCTTTCCAACTCATCAGGAAGAAGTTCGCCTGCAAAGTATAAAAAGGTTGCTGGATAATTTTCCGGAAAGCGCTGCAACTTCGTTTTGCGCTTTCCTGACGGAAAGCATTTAAGCTAAAGAATAAAATAAGAACAGTAAATAAGAAAACCATTCGTATCTGTAGATTATTAATTTCAGAATAATGGTTTTCGTAATAAAATAATTTCAAAATAAAATAAAAATGGCGATTAAGATGGCACAACAGCGCGAAACAGCGCCTTCGGGAATTGCGGGGCTCGTGAGGTACGAGGAGGAGAAGAGCAAGGTGAACATCAGGCCTGAGTACGTTTTCGCGGGAATAGCGGCGATAGCGGAAATCGAGCTTCTGTCGCAGGGGCTGTTTTTCATAGCGGTTACATTCGGGATTCTTTTCGGGCTTTTGTTCTATTGGCTGTATGGCAAGACAGTTTTCCCGGAACATCATCCTGCCAAGCCCGTTTCTGTGCAGCCGCAGGCTTCGCAGACGGCACAACCTGCACAGCAGCCGCAGGAGGTTCAGCAGGCTCAGCGGGATATTGCGCAGCAATAGTTGGATTTTCTCGGAAATTATAACAACAACCGATAGGTTTAAATAGTTTTGCTACAAATCTATAGTAAATATAATCCACACGAATATTAAGAGATGAAAATTATGAAAGAGAAGCAGATAAACCTTGAATTGAAGCAGATGTTTGAAGGCGAGTATGATTTATTGCATAGCATAAAAAACGGACAAGAATTTAAGCATGTAATGACACGCAAAATAATTGATGCTTTTGAACCTTGTCTTGGAAATCCTTTCTAAAAATCTGAAAGACTCTGTTTAGCGATGGCAAGGCAGTATGAAAAAGAAGGACAACCTGAAAATGCTTCTTATTGTTTGAAATATGCAAGAAAGTTTGCAGGCGAATTAGGAAAACTTGAAAGAATAAAAGTTGAATACAAAGCATTTCCGCTAAACATATCTTTGACATTAAAGGAGTATTTCTGATTTGTTTCTGTTCCTATTTTCCAATCTTTTTATTCCTCTTCCGCCAATTCTCATTATATGGGCTGCATTCAAGCAACTATATTTCATACTTGTTAAAGTGATTTTATGAAATCGCTCATCAAGCTCGGCCCCGCGGGCGTTCCGCTCTCTTCTGAAAAAAGGGACACTGCCTCCGGGATAAGGAAAGTCGCGGAGCTCGAGTTGCAGGCTCTTGAAGTGGAGTTCGTGCGCGGCGTGAACATGAGCCTCCAGACAGCGAAAGAAGTTGGGAGAGCGGCAAAAGAAAACAACATCGAGCTTTCAATACACGCGCCATATTACATAAACCTCGCAAGCGAAAAAAAATCAATAATCGCGGAAAGCAAGAAAAGAATTCTCGACTCGCTGGAGCGCGGCGCGGAAATGGGAGCGAGGATTGTGGTGGTTCACGCGGGCTATTACGGGAAGAACCGCGCGGAAGCGATAAGGATGATAGCGGACGCATGCGCGGAGATAGCGGAGAAAATAAATAGGAACGGTTGGAACATTGTTTTGGGAATCGAGACGAGCGGGAAGCAGGGGCAATTCGGACCGCTTGAAGAAATTTTGGATATTTGTGCGAAAATAAAAAACTGCGCTCCCGTGATTGATTTCGCGCACCTTTTTGCGCGGCAGGCGGGTAATATTGATTATGCAAAAATTCTGGAACAGGTAAAGCAATACAGACATTTGCATTGCCATTTTTCGGGAATCAATTACAGCGTTGTTGGAATAGGAAAAGGGAACGAAAGAAATCACGAGCCGATCGGAAGGCCGCCTTTCAAGCCGCTCGCGGAAGAGTTGCTGAAACGAAAGACCGATATCACGATAATCTGCGAAAGCCCGCTGCTCGAGCAGGACTCGCTGAAGATGAAAAAAATTCTGGAGAGTCTGGGATATGAATTCAGCAAATAATATTTTCAGGTTTTCATTTTTCTGTTGATATTGAAAAATGCTTATATATGAAAAAAGCGAACTAAAAGCATGATTTCCGAGGTCTTGTCCAAGAGCTGGGACGCGTACAAGAGGAACTTCTGGGGGTTCGTAGGCGCAATCCTGCTTGTCGGGATAATCGTGGGGGTTCTTGCGGTGCTGAGCTTCATCCCGCTTTTTATGGGTCTGGTTAAATATGCAGATGCATTCGGGTCAAGTTCGCCGAGTTTCTCCGGGTTCATGTCTGCGGTGCCTTTGTCATGGTTGGTAATCTCCGCTGCAGGTTTTGTCTTAACGATAATACTTTCAATCGCGCTCGGCGCAGGACTTGTGAAGTTCTCGGCTGACGCGCTGAAAGGCAGGGCGGAGATAGGGAAAATATTCTCGACCGCGAGGGAGAAGCTCTGGACTGTTCTCGGCGCGCACCTGCTTTCCTGGGTCGTTCTCATTCCTCTTTTTCTTTTACTGATTGCCCCGCCGATTCTGCTGCTGGCATCGGAACTGCCCTCAATGGTTGTTGCATCATCGGCGCAGGCGGCTGCAGCGTTGTTCCCGGCCTTGGCTTGGCTTCTCGCAGGCAGTTTCGTTTACCTCCTTGCAACGCTGTTTTTCCAGCTCATAAACCAGTCGGTCGTTGTCGGGAATATGAAAGCCGTCGACTCGGTAAGGAACAGCATCTCTGTTGTGAGTCAGAATTATCTTGAGTTCCTCGGACTGGTTCTCATACTGCTGCTGATAAGCTTCGCGCTCGGTTTTGTTCCTTACATAGGCGGGCTGATAAGGATATTCGCAATCCTGCCCCTCACATTAATCGCTTACACGGCGTTCTATATCGAGAAGGCGGGGGCTGGCAGGAGAGGAAGGAGAAAATCAAGAAAATAGTTCAGGAATAAGGATACTGCATAATCATTATGGATTGATTTCAGGAGCGCAGACATTACGAATCAACAACAGATGCGCAATCGATATGGCTTGTTTTCAATTCGAGTCGTAATTCGGTTCAATCCGTAAAACGCATTAAGGAATGTGCACGCAAACGGAGTTTGCGGCACGCACGAAAAATAAGATTTTTCGGCGGCGCCGGAACTGAAAGTTCCGTGCATGCCGAAAAGCTTTCAGCTTTTCGTGCAAATCGCAACAAACAAAACAGCCGTTAAGGCTGATTAGATGATGCGCCAAAAAAGCGTTAAGTCAGTTCAATTCGTATTGTAAAAAAGAGGTGATTTATTGCCAAGGGGAAGGGTTGCTGAAAAGAAAAGAATGGAATTCAAAAAGATAGATCTCATGTCCGCGGGGAAGGTTTCCGCGGGGATACACGCGATACTCGGCTTCATTGCCGGGCTTGTGGTGGCTTCGCTCATTGGCGGCTTGCTTGTCTGGCTGCCTGTTGTGGTTCCCTCGAGTTTGCAGACAGCGGGCGCCTCGCAGCAACTGATAGCGAATGTCGGTTTCATAAGCGGCGCCGCAGGCTTGTCCGCGATTGTGATATTCCCGATTGCCGGAGCTATACTCGGATTCCTGTGGGGGGTGATTCTCGCATTCCTCTACAACATCGTTGCCGAGAGGATAGGCGGCATAGAAGTCGAGGTAAAATAGTTTGAGATTTTTTTTATTTTCTTTTTTATTTTTTTTTTTCATAAATTTCTTGCGATAAATCTTTTTACAACATCTGCCACAGTTTCTTTATTGATATTCTTTTTCTTGCAATAATCCGATTCAAGCCAAGCAGGAATGTTCCAATTATTCAACCTCTTCACCTTCTTTATTTTCATCTTTGTTTTCTTTATTCTCTTTTTCTTTTTCAACTTCTTTATTCTCTTTCGTATCCTTTTCCTTCTTCAACTCCACCATTATCTCCTGGAACAGCTCGCCCTGCTCATAGCCGACCTTGCCTTCCTGCGCGAGGTGCAGCATCGGAACGAGCGTCTTGACTATTTTTTCCCTCTTCCACTCGGAAACGAGTTTTGAGAACTCCACCTTCCCGTTTTCAATCTCCGCGAGGATTCCCTTTATCTGTTCTAACAGCTTATCAATCCTCTCGTTGATGTCGTCCGGCTCCGCCAGCACCTGCCCCAGCTGCGCGCGCTGCCTTTCCTTTCTCGCCGTCCGCCTCTCCTGCACATCAAAGGCTTTTCTCAGCGCGGTTATCAGCTCCGTTAGCGAGACATTCTTCAGCGGCATCCTCTTTATCGGCGGGTCCAGCGGCGGCACCCCCGCGAGCTGTCTTAACAGCTCGGCCTCCTTCTGGTTCTGGCCGGGCGATTCGGGTATCAGGATTTTCCGCTCCTTCTCCGCGAGAACATCGGACTTCATTCGCAGAAGTATTGCTGATATCAGGATGAAGCGAGCGGGAACGCGCAGGTCGTTTTCCTTCTGGAAGCTCTGCAGGCGCGAGGAGAAAGCGTCGGCGAGCTTGGAAATGTCGATAGACCAAGGGTCCATCCCCTCCTCCGCCACAATCTTGACAATCACATCCTCCCAGCTCGGCTCCACAACCATCAGGTTTATCATCTGCTCGTTGGACAGCATGACAATTCTTTCCGTCCTGAAGATAAAAAGGTTTAATAAAGAACAAAATAAATATTAAAAATAACGAAGGTGGAAAAATGAAACATAAGATTACGGATGAAGAATGGGAAAGCATTATGGAATTTTTCGCAATAATATTCAGGGAGCCGTCAAGGCTGGATGTCTTTCCGGATAAAGTCTTATTAAACCCAGAATGCGCGAAAGAACTTTTAAATACTTAAAAAGGTAAATAATGATTGTGAGAATTATGATGATAAGTAAACAAGAGATTGAGAGCAAGGTGTCCAGCCGCCAGATTATCTGCAAGCTTCAAAAAGATTTTAAGACTTTCAACAATTTAATGGATGAGCGCATGCAAACAATGAAAGACGAACTGGAAGAGCTTTCGCTTTTGAACAACAGGGAGTTGATGGAAGGAATCAAAAAATCCGAGGAGGATTTCAAAGCCGGGAGATTTGTACGTTGCAGCAGCGAAGAAGAGATAAAGAAGCATTTTGATTCTTTATGATTTCTAATAGGCGTCGTCGTGATGCGCAAAGTTCTCCATTCTGACAACTCCGTTCTCAAAAGAGAAAACAAGGACAAAATGCCCGATATGCTTCCTCCTTTTGTTTTTCATTACGTTTCTTAATGGTTTGTAATGCTCCGGATTTTTGCAGACTTCTTTTATCGCCTCCAGAACGCGCAGGGCAAGCGAAGCGTCTTTCTTTTTCAGCTTTCTGATAATACTGTCGAAATATTCTGAAAATTCCACAGGATAAGATTTGTGCTCTTCATTTTGTTCGGCTTCTGGCATAACTATCAGAAGTATCTTATTTGAGCTTCATATTTAAACAAAATATTTTCATATTCTTTCCGCCGCCTTCCAGAGCAGCCCGAAATATTTTTTGTAGCCGCCCGCGATTTTCGCGCTTTCTATCTGGAGGATAAGCAGGGGCTCTTCCTCCAGAATGATGGCGATTTTGTTTCCGTAAATGAGGGTGCTCGCGGGCGAGAAATAAGTTTCGGGAACGGCTCTGTTTTCGTTCAATCTCCAGACGGGGGCTTTCGTTCCCTTGCTACCAATGAGCCTTGCACGGATATTTTTCTTTACACGCTTTTCAGACCACAAGCGCGTGTAAACAGGCAGCATGTCCACGAATCGCAAGCTTCCCCCGAATCCAGCAAAATCTTTTCCTTCCAGAATTATGT
>DAIDAN010000023.1 GCA_027310605.1 Candidatus Aenigmatarchaeota archaeon
GTTTGCACGGATTCGGGAAGCATGCAGGAAGAGTCAGCCGCGCTTCATGTGCCATGTGTCACCGTACGGTTCGTGACGGACAGGCCGGAAAGCGTTGAAGCAGGCATAAACAGGCTGGCAGCCCCGACTTGCAAGGATAATATATTGAAAGTATGCGATTCCGTAGAGCGCGATAACTCGAAAATGCGAAAAAATAAAAACCCATATGGCGGCGGGAATTCGTCTAAATTGATTCTTGATGCAATAGAAAATTTTGAAGGAAAAATGATTGCATGGGAGCACCATAAGAAGCATAACAGTATTTAACTTCTTCTTCTACAATATTATTTTATGAGAGACTCTGAGTGTATTCTTGTCAGGCTCGGCGAGATAGCGCTGAAAAGCCCGCAGGTGCAGCGAAGGATGTTCGCAATTCTGCTGCAGAATATGCGCGCCGCGCTTGAAGGGCTGGAATACAGGATTGAGACGAACCCTAACAGGATTTTCATCTACACGAAGCAGATTCCGGAAGCTGTCGAGCGCGCGAAAAAGGTTTTCGGCGTCACCTCGGTATCGCCCGCCTGGACCTGTTTCTCCGGATTGAACGATATCAGGATGCTCGCTTCGGACATAGCCGTCGAGGTATTGAAGCTGACTGAAAAAAACTCTTTCGCAATCCGCGCGCACCGAGTCGGAAGGCACAAGTTCTCGTCAAAGGAGATAATGGAGGAGGCGGGCGCAGCAGTGAAGCGCGTTACTGGCGCAGGCGTTAATCTGGCGAAGCCCGACTATGAGATACAGATAGAGGCGCGCTCGCGCAGGACCTACATATTCGTTGAGAAAATTCCCGCTGTCGGGGGAATGCCCGTGGGCGCGAGCGGCGGCATAGTTTCCGTTGTTGACAATCCTTTTGATGCCGTCGCGGCCTGGCTGATGATGAAACGCGGCTGCGCCATTATGGCTGTAACCAGCGATGAAAGCGCAGGAATTGCCGGGAAGCTGGTGGGATGGGATAGACAGATAAGTATACTGGTTTATGAAAAAAATATTCTGGAAAAATCGTTATCGGAAATTACTGAAATAAAAAGAAATTTCGCAAGAAGAATAATCCTGACAAAAACCGCAGCTCTCGTTGCTGAAAAGGAAGGCGCGCTCGGCGTATCGTCGGGAATAAGACAGGATGCAGGATTGAAATTTATTCGGCAGATAAACAATGCCTCAAGCATGCCTGTTTACATGCCGCTGTTTCTTTACCCTGAAAAGGAATTGAAAACCATAATGAAAATGATTGGATTGAAAATAAAAAAGGATGAGGAAAAGTATTGCGAAACCCTGACAGAGGAAGACTTTGGCAAGATAAAAATTGAAGAAACAGCGAGAAATATTGCTGGATCGCTGAAGGAAGCGGGTGAGAAGAATGAAAACAAGTCTGTCTGAAGATGCGGCGGAAACAGAAAGCATAGAAAAAAAGATTAGCGATGAAACGATAAAGTCCGCGATAATGTCAGTTATGGAAAGGCGCAGCTTTGTAAAGTCGCAGGAAGAATTAACTTCCTTTGTCAATGCGGAAATCAACGATAATTTCCAGCCCCAGAAAATCAGGGTTCTCGCGCTGGAGATTCCGGAGATAGAAGTTCGGGTTCTGACAAAGAAATCCAATAGAGAGAAGCCCACGGACTGCCCGTCCTGCGGAAAGCGGCTGAAAGGCTTGCATGCGAAGAATCTTCTGAACCAGAAAGTTGTGGTCGGGCTGGAATGCCTGCGCTGCAACTATCGCGGCACGCTGAAGAGTTTCGCGCCGTTCAGGTACGAGTTCAGCTTGAGAAAGTGAAAGTATATAAAATTCTATAAAACAATCTTATCTTGATGCCGTCGTAGCGAAGCTCGGTTCAACGCGCCCGCCTCGAATGAGGCTTTTCTCGCGAGAAAAGCCTCAAGCCAAAGAGGCATATTCGGAAATATTATGAGAAAGCGGGTGTGCGCAAGCACACGCAGGTGAGCCTTTTTCTTTTTGGCGAAGGACTTGAAAAAAGAAAAACGCTCAAGCGAAAAAGAAAAAAAGAAGAGGCTCTGCGATTTCGAAACAGCAGGAAAAATCCTGCCGACGGCGCCAAATAAATTAAATTGATTTTTATGAAAAAGAAAGTCGTAATCTGCAACAGCGCAATATTTCACAAAGAATCGAAAGAGTGGAAAAGAAAGCTTGAAGAAGAAGGATACGAAGTCATAAAAATACCGGAACATAATATAAATTCTCTTAATGATTACAGGATTGGACATACAAAACATTACAAAAAAATCATGGAAGCCGATGTCTTGTTTGTCCTGAACTTGGAGAAGAACGGAATCCAGAATTATATCGGCCCCAGCGTATTCGCGGAGATTGCTTTCGCAATAGGCTTGAACATATCGCTTGGAAAGAAAATCGAAATCTTTTGTATTAACCATCTGCCGCAGAATCTTCCTTACTCTGATGAGATGGACAAGTGGAAAGAACTCGGTTGGATTAGAATCTGGAAAGAAAAACAATAATTCATATCTGCACCCCGAATGCGTCCGAGAACTTCTCTATCTTCTTTATCTCGGAGATGAATCTCTCCCCTTTTTCAGTGATTCGGTAGACTGTGCGCTTCAATTTGACCTCCTCTATGAATCCCCCTTCTATCAGCATCGCAAGATATTTTTTCATCCTCGGGTGCGAGAGGTTCGCTTTGTAGAGTATGTGTGTGGGCTTCATCCCGCCGCTCTCGCCTATGAGCTTCAGTATTTCGGTGAGTATTGAGATTCTCGACCTTTTGGCGTTCATAAAACATAACCGTTATTTTTTCACGGGCGTTTTCAAACTTTGTTTACTCTTCTTAGCATTACAAGAAGCGACACGAACCCGGCGAGCAGCGAAGCCTGCGCGAACACGTAGACAAGGGCGTTCAGCGAAGTGAAGAGCGAAAGCAGGTGGTAGGCGCCGATGAGCGAGAATGCCATCATCACGAGAAGCGTGTTTGCATTCCTGTTCAGGCTGTAGTTCAGCGCGCTCTTGAAAACCACATATGAAAGCAGGAAGAGGGAAAGGATTTGAAAATACGGGAAGCCCGTGTCCCAGAGGGGGAGGAAGATGGGGAACCTCATTTTCTCCGGCAGGTACATTGCCACGAGCAGGCCGTATGCGAATATGGAGCTTGTGTAATAAATCCAGAAGCCGAAATCGTCGGCCCAGGAGGTGCTGTTGTGTATCACAGAGGCGCTGGACAGCATGATGTTGAAGACCGTTGTTATTCCGAGGATCAGCAGCCCCATGCTCAGCGCCGCAAAGCTTGCGTAAAGGTAGAAATGCGATTGCTTCGAAGTCATGCTGTAGAGCCTGAACGCGTTGAAGCTCACGAGAAATCCGATTGCTGCAGAAAGGATGTACATCGCGGAGTCGAACCCGAAAAACCAGGAAGGCACGAGGACAATCATTCTACCACTGATATGTTTTCAGAGATGATTGGATATAATTTTTATGAACCATAAGTCCAGATTCAAAATTCACAAGCGGCTTATAAGCCTTTTTCAAACCATTCTTGCAAAAAACACCCGCAAAAAGCAAAAGAGGTGATGATGCAAAAAATTACAGCTTCGTTCCGCGCCCATAAACAGATGGAAGGCGACCTGTCGCCTTCGATCGTTAGGGGCGCCATTTCCTGCTTCTCCGAAGTATTTAAGATTTCTTTGAAGTGAAACAATATCGATTGAAATTAAAAATGCAATGATTATATTTTTTTCGCGATTGCATAATCAGCCGTCCTGATTTTGAACAGATTTCGCAATGAAAAAAAATATGGTGCGCCGGACGGGACCGAACCGCAGGGGGCAAAAAGCTGGAAGTAGGCTCTGCCTACTTCAATCGGTTTACCCCTTCAGTTCTACGGTACTCCTGATACCCCCGTAAAACTTGCGTTTTTCTCCCGTTATCGCGAAAAATATTTTTCGCGCGCTTTGAACACACGAAGCTTTTCTTTTTTATTAATTTCTTTCTTTTCCTTAAGGTTTTCTTTCTTTTCATTTTCTTCACAAAAGAAAGAAAAGCTTACCCGTGTCGCGAGCTTGGCAAGCATATGCATAAGGGTTGATGCGCGAAATCCCTTATTTCGTATCCTGCCGCTAGACTACCAGCGCATATCAGAATAAATTATGCATGAAACTTAAATAAATATAGCTCTGTAGAAATCCTGACGATATGGATTGAGTCCGAAATCAGAACGGCCGTTGAAGCAGTTTGCTGTCCGCTTTTATCGTCGTTCTTTGTTTGGAATTCTTCCGTAATGGGATTTCTACAGAGCCATAAATATGCAAAGCTGCAATCTTTTTATTTTGCTCTTTTCATTATATTTTTATGAACCTCAAGCTTCCCTACCACCGCCAGAAGAACTGCTATTTCTGCGGGCCGACATGTCTCAAGGTTGTTCTTGAAATATTAGGGAAGAAGATGACGGAAAAGGAGCTGGCGAGAATTGCGGGAACAAGCGAAAAGGCCGGCACGCCGCACAGTGGAATGATAGCGGACTGCAACAAGTCCGGCTTCTCCTGCTTCGTTCATGAAAACGCAAGCCTCAAGAACATAAAATCTTTCCTGAAAGCGGGGCTGCCTGTGATAGCGGACTGGACCGACAGCGAGAGCGGCACTCCGCATTACAGCGTGATAACGGAAATAGGAAGGAAAAACATTTTCTTCTGCGACCCCTGGTACGGGCCGAAATACGAAGTTGGCAGGAAAACTTTCGAGAAATATTGGGAGGACAGGCTTACAAGAGGAAAGAGATGGATAATGATAATCCTTCCCAAGAACGCAAGTGTCAGGGAGGAGATAGAAATTTCTGCAAACAGAAAAAATATCTTGGTGAAAGCGGGAAGAATTTACAAGGCGTAAACAAGAAAATAAAATACGCTTACCAAAACCATTAAATACTTGACAAAGTGAATAAACAGCAAGAAGCACATTAAGGATTGATTGGAAAAAATCATTATGACTTGAACTCACAAAATCAAAACGGCCGGTTAGGCAACGCGAAAACAATATTATAAGCGTATTGAACTGAATCGAAATAATTAAGGCTTGCGCACAAAAACCTGAAAGGTTTTTGGCGGCGCCGAAAATCTTGCAGATTTTCGTGCAAACCACAAAAACAGCACGCTGTCAAAGCCTCTTGATGCTATGCTTTTATCGGCGTTAGTTTCAAATTGCACGGAAAATCTTTCAGATTTTCCGGCAGGTACGGAACTTTCAGTTCCGACTCCGCCAGAAAGCTCTGCTTTCTGTGCGTGCCGAAAAGCGAAGCTTTTCATGCACATTCCATATCGAAGGTAATTCTCATGGCGTTCTGGACAAAGCCGCAGAAAAAGGACATCGAGACAGTGAAGCAGGCAGTCGTTCCCGAAAGGCCGCAGGAGCCGGCGCCTTTGCCGAGGGTTGATCTCGGGAAGCTTCCGGAGCGCCCGCGCTTCGCGCCGCTCTTCGTTAAGATTGACAGGTACCAGGAAGTGCTCGGCACGATAGACGCGCTTAAGACAACCTTGCTCAGCGTGCGCGACCTTTTGAACCTGATGCAGCAGCTTGACAAGATAAAACTCGAGGCCGAGACGCTTATGCAAAAAAACATCCAGGAAATCGTGATGAACATCTCGAACATGGACAAGGAGTTTGTCCGGCCGAAGGGCGTCGAGATTGAGGAGCATCCGCTGCCGAAGTTCGAGTCCGGAAAAGTTGAAGGATATGTCGGCGAGCTCCAGAGGGAGCTTGACAATCTTCGCGCGCAACTGCAGACGGTGAGGTAAATTTATCATTCTTAAAATTCATTACGATTTGAATTCACAAAAATCAGAACGGCTTTTTGGCTGTTAAATTTTTTGCAAAACAGTTAGTTTTAAATCAGTATGACTTCTATTAGTTTTCGGGCGGAGATAGCCAATCACCCTTTTTTGCTTCGCAAAAAAGCGCGACCGGAAAAGGGTGGACAAAGCCAGGTCTAAGGCGCAAGGCTTAGGAACAGGTTTCCTTTTCGTGCGATGCTCAGAGGCCTGATTTGAGACACCTTGTGGGTAACCCTTTTTTGCTGTCCGCGAAAACGAAGTTTTCGGGATGCCGAAAAACCGAAAAGTTTTTCGTGCACGAAAAAAAGCGTTAACGGAAAAGGGTCTGCATTAGTCCCTTCGTCAGTTCGAATCTGACTCTCCGCACCAAAAAATATGGCCGCGGTGGTGTAACGGCTTTAACGCGTTGGCTTCGCCAACCGGAAAAAACGTTAAAGCACAAGAGCCTGTGGATGAGCTTTTCTTTCCAAAAGAAAAGCTCAATCAAAAGAAAGGTATTAGCTCGATCAAAAGAAACGATATTGTTTCAAAAATAGAAAGCTCTTAGTCCGAGAGGCCCTTTTCTTTTTTGTAACGAACTTGAAAAAAAGAAAAGCACCTGCGGAAAAGAAAAAACAAAAACTTTTCCGAAGTCGCAAAAAGAAAAAGGCTCGGGAGTTCGAATCTCGGCCGTGGCCCCACTTAATTACGAATCGATTTTGCAAAAAAACTGCCGCTAAATTTTTTGTACGCGAGCGGCTTAACCAGCGTCCTCCATATGAATCGTATTGTAGCGTTCCTTCAAATCAACTATATTGTTTTCAAGCCGTAATGGTACGTATTTTCAAAGTGTCCTAATATGAAAAACGTCATCTGCATTTCCGGACAGCCTTCATGCGGCACAAGCACTGTCGCGAAAATCGTCGCGGAAAAATTGGGACTGGATTATTTTTCTCCCGGGCAATATTTCAAGAAACATTCCGCAGGAAAGGAAACCGAATCAGCAGTGGCAGTTTGGAAGACGGAGAAAGGTTCGAGCAGGAGTTTTCACAACGACATCGACAGACTCCAGTTGGAAATTGCGGAAAAGGGGAATGTTGTTTTTGACGGAAAACTTTCGATAAGAATGCTGAAGAATTCCAATCTAAAGGTCTGGTTGAAAGCAGACATCGAAAAGAGAGCGGAGCGGGTTGCAAAAAGGGATTCGATGGACATCGGAGCGGCGCTCGAAAAACTGAAAGAGAAAGAGGTATTGGAAAGAAAAAACTGGAAGAAAATATACGGCTTCGACTATTTCGAGCAGGAGAAGGAGGCTGACTTGGTTATTGATGTAACGGAGATTTCCGCTGCGGAAGCGGCTGAAAAAATTCTGGAGTTCTGGAACGGAAAGGAATTTAAAGATTAGAGTTTCAATAGCGCTATGTCTGAATTGTCTGATTCTGAAATAAAAGAATATGTAAAGAGGGGCCTGATAACGAATTACGGCAGCCTTGACCAAGTCCAGCAGTCCGGGTTTGATTTGAGGGTTTTTTCATTCTATAAGGCGAAAGGAAGAGGCTTCATAGGCGTAAGTGAAAGGATATTTCCGGAAAAAATAAAAATTGAACCAGTCGATGGAAAGTTTGAATTAGGGTTTGGAGCTTATGATGTCGAATTTATAGAAGGCTGCAATTTTCCTGAAAATATTTCCGCTCAAGTTATACCAAGAAGCAGCGGAATAAAATGTGTTGCGCCAGCAATAAGCGGCATGTATGACCAAGGTTATAAGGCAGAGCATATAGCGGCATTGGTTATGGTTCTTAATCCTGACGGGTTTGATGTTGAAGAGAGCGCATGTATTGCTAAAATAAAATTTGAAAAGACAATACCTGTTATAAAAACTTACGACAAGAAACAGGTAAAAAGCAACAATGGTATGATAGAAATGGGAGGGCAGACTGTTAAGACGAGAAGACAGTCGCATATTTCGGATTTCGGTTTTGATTTCTGATGCAGAATTCCGTTTTGTTTGCGCCGCGCAAGCTTTAAATGCTTCGGCGAAACCTATTTAAATATGTATCTTCATCAAAGGATACTACTTCACGGGTGCGTTGCGGTTTGAACGGAGCAAAATCTTTTTGCGAGTTATGAAAAACCATTTTCCACCCCGAGGAATCGTATGCGCGCCGGGATTTTCGGACTTTGCTGCGCGCAGAGTGGGAAACCATGAGGATTAAATTATGTTTATTCCGATGTGGGCGAAAGATTGGTGATACTCTGTTTAGTAGATTAGCAGGGATTAAATCACAAGTTGTTTCACAACTTGGTGTGTTTCTTTAACTAATTCCGGTTGATCCTGCCGGAGGTCACCGCTATCAGGGTTCGGCTTAACCATGCGAGGCGAGATGTTGCAGATTCAGCAATGAATTTGTGGCGTCTGTCGTACTGCTCAGTAACACGTAGTCAACCTGCCCTTTTCTCCGGGACAATCCCGCGAATGAGCCTTTTTTCGCGAAAAAAGTCTCAAGCCAAAAAAGGCATATAGACTTATATTAGAGGAATGGCTCTCGCGAAAGTGGGGCTAATACCGGATAACCGTCGGGTACTGGAAAATGGAAACCGCGAGTTTTCATACAGAATGTTCCAACGGCAAAAGCTTCGGCGGAAAAGGATGGGACTGCGGCTGATTAGGCTGTTGTCAGTGTAATGAGCCTTTTTCTTTCCACCCTTTTTCTTTTTGGTGCGAAAGTGAAAAAAGAAAAAGTGTAGGGCGCACAGAAACGAAGTTTCTGGCGTAGCCAAAAATCTGAAAGATTTTTGTGCATATCCAAAAAGAAAAATTAAGAAAGAGAAAGAAAAACCCTCGGGAAAAAGAAAGAAAAATGATAGGCTTAAATGTTTTTAGCTTTAAATAAAATTAAGGTGGTTGGATATGGGTTGTCCAGAATATAATAAGTGTCCGACAGTAAAAACAATAAATTCCTTAGGCTTGAAAAAGGAAGAAGATATTTCATATCTATTAGTGCATAAATATTGCAACGGACATTTTACACCTTGTCCCCAATATAAAAATTTAAACGAAAAATAATTTCTTTTATTTTTCTTAAACAAATTTCTTTTTTCCCGACTTGAAGGAGAAAGGCATTAC
>DAIDAN010000024.1 GCA_027310605.1 Candidatus Aenigmatarchaeota archaeon
CCAATATCCAGTTTTCTGGAAGTATGCAGTCCGCATGCAATGAACACACGTATTCGCCTCTTGCATGCGCTATACCCACGTTCATTGTCTTTGCCAATCCAAGGTTTCGCTCATTTTTTATCACTTTTATTTTTTTCCCGTATTTTGCAAGAATTTCCGGTGTATGGTCCGATGAACAGTCATCCATCGCTATAATCTCGCCGACATACTTGCTAAAGCCCTTTTGCATGAGAACCGAGTCCAAACAAAGACTGATGGTTTTTTCCTCATTGTGGACGGGAATAACCACGGATACTTTCTCCATACAATACCACTTGTCACTCTAAAACGCTTGCCCTGCTCGTGCATATCTCCTGCCCGGTCAGGCAGACATAGTTGCATATCCGCCTCTGCTGGAATGAAAAATTTTTCACGGAATAAACATCGATGTTGCCGAAAGTTTTTTCGTAGTCGAGAATGCCTGATATTTCTTCCAGATTGCCGCCGCTAAAATAGCTGCTGTCCCCGCTTTTCAGGAACGCAATATATTGTATGTTGTTGTCCCTTATTATCCGCATTATCCCGTCCGCGGTCTTGTTCAGGAACGCGCAGGGGCGGTACACAAACTTCTCTTTTTTTGCGTCAGCGGCCGCGGTCAGGAAGATGAATTCCGAGGAGTAAGTCTTTCCTTCCTCTGATAAGACAGCTATATTTCCGGTCAGGTTCTGCTGCATGAATTTTTCCGCGTCGGGAATATGGTTGTAGCCGATGTCCGCGGACACGAACGAATATGAATAGAAAAGGTAAACGGCTGCCAGCGCGGCTATCGGCAGCGCCGCCTTCAGCTTGTATTTCCCAGACAGCTTTACCGCATAATATGAAAAAGCGAAATACGCGGGCAGGAAAAGCCACTGGTAGAAGCGCGGCTCCTTGTTCTGCGGAATGCCCAGCCCGACCCAGAAAACAGCGAGCCAGACAAGCAGGAATTTCCAGTGCGTTTCTTTTTTGTAAAAATAATACAGCAGCGCGCCGAGCGCGAAAACCGCGAACGGCCCTGAAAGCCCTGCAAACTTTTCAAGATACCATATCCAGTTGCCAATCGTGAGCAGCGAAGGCTCTCCCTGCTGCGCCCCGGCAGTCTCCACAACGGAATAGCTTATTGCGAGTCCGCCGGTTTTCCATAGCACAATTCCGTATGGAATCATCAGCAAAATGAACGGCAGCAGCATCAGGAGATTTTTTCTGAATTCTTTCCGCACAAAAAAGCCGTAAATGAAAATCATCGGCAGCAATATTATCGCAGGTCTCTGTCCCATTGCCGCGAGGAATGCGAGAAATCCTGTCAGCAAACAATATTTCAGCTTTCCAGTTTTCTCTGCCTTAAAATAGGCAAGCAAGGTTGCGAAAATGAAAAGCCAGGAGGAGAAATCAATGAGCGCGCGGTAGCTGAACATCAGCGTTAGCGGGTTCGCGAAAAACAGCGCAACGGAGAGAAGCGCAACCTTCGGATTGAACAGGCGCTTCACTAAAAAATACATCAAAATCATCGATAATGATGAGAAGAAAAGCGTGGTCATCCGCGCAGCGGACTCGCTCACGCCCAGCAGGCTGTAGGTTATCAGCCCGTTCGCAAGGTGCCAGAGCGGGGGATAAGTCACCTGAAGCTTCGGGTAGTGCGCCATGTAATCCAAACCGAACTGCCAAATCTTTGCCGGGCTGAAACCGAGATTCGGCAGGTTCAGGATGAGGTCGCGGTAGAAAAGCGAAATCGTGGCATGCGTGCCCTCGTCCGAGACGAAGGAATTCTGCGAGCCGATGTAAAAGTTCACAAGAAAAAATACCGACAAGAGGATGGCGAACAGCCTGTTATGGTTGTCGGAAAAAAATTCTTTTGCAGTTTTGGCGGATTTTCCGAAAAGAATTTTCATTTCTTCACCTGCGATATGGATTGCTTTTATTCATTATGATTTGAATTCAAAAAAAATCAGGACAGCTATTACGGATTGAATTGCAAAACTGAACGGCCGATTCATTACGAAATTGGATTGTATTGCAAAAAAAGTACGCCTGTTAAAGTTGCTTGCGCGAATAGCTTAATCAGCATATCCGAATTGATTCGTAATTCTATCAGCGTCCCTGCAATCTGATTCTTATTGATTTTCATATCTCGAACTCGTCGCCGTTGCCCGGCGCAATCGCGTCAAACCCCTTCCCTTTCAGCTCTTCCGCGAAATCCTTCGTCCGGTCGCCGTGCATGCACACTACCTTCTGCGGGCTTATGCCGTTTATGAACTCGAGCAATTCTGTCCTGCCAGCATGGGCGCTGAAGTCGAGATATTTCACATTCATCTTCACTTCCAAGTCAATCTTGCTTTCCTCGTCAATGTAATGCCCGGTATCCATCAGCACCCTGCCCGGAGTGTCAGGCACCTGGAAGCCCGTGAATATCAGCGAGCTGTTCGGGTCGCCGTAAATCTTCTTCAAAAAATGTATCACGGGCCCGCCGGAGAGCATTCCCGAAGTCGTTATTATCACGGAAGGCTTCTTCAGCGCCATCTCCCTGTCAGCGTTGCTGTATAAAGGCACCACCTCCTCCACGGCCTTCTGCAGCGCCTTGTGGTCGCGCAAGAGCTCGGGATAGCGCAAGGAAATCTCCGTTGCCTGTTTCGCCATCCCGTCGAGGAATATCGGATATTTTATTCCATAGCTGTCCAGCACCATCAGCAGCTCCGCCGCCCTCCCGACCGCGAAAGTCGGGATGAGCGCTGTGCCGTTCCTTTCCAGGGTTTCCTTCACAAGCTCAATCAGCTTCTTTTCCACATCCTCCCTCGGGCTGTGCTCCTTGAACGCGTAAGTGGTTTCCGTGAAAAGAAGGTCAATGTTCTTCAGGTTGAAGCGCGCGCCGTTCAGCAGCCTTGTCCTGCTCAGCCTGAAATCCCCGCTGTAGAAAATTGTTTTTCCGTGCGCATCCAACAGAAAGCCCGCGGAGCCGGGCACATGCCCGCTGTCGAAGACATCAACAAGCGCGCGCCCGATTTCGAACTGCTGCCCATAGGTGACGCGGTTCTCCTTCAATCTCTCCACATCCTCGGTCTTGAATCTTTCCGGCTGGCCTTTTATTTTTCCCACTTTTATCGCGTCAAGCAGGAGCAGCCTTGCCTGGTCGAGCGCTGCGGCAGTCGAGTAAAGCGGAGCCTTCAGGGTCGGAACCATTCCGCTGTGGTCGAGGTGCGGGTGCGTGAGAAGGGTCGCGTCTATGAAGCCTTTCGGCTGTATCGGGATTTCCTGCTCCTCCACCTTCATCCCGTAGTCGAGCAGCAGCCGCTCGCTTCCGGTCTCAAGCAGCACAGCGTTCCTTCCCACTTCCTGGAAGCCGCCAAGGCATTGGAATTTCATTTTGATCACCTTATTTTTCAGAAACTCATTACGAATCGAATCATAATGCCCGAATCGCATCAGCGTATTTTTTGTATTCAATCCATAAACCGCAAAATTATCCTTCGGTTCAAAGGCTTTTATAGTTTCATATAATTCATTTTAAAATATTCAGCAGGTTTCTCTTTACCAAACCTGCCCTGTATTTGTCCCCGAAAAGCTCCTGCGCGATGAATTCCGCGACCTCTTCGGAAAGCATCTTTTCCGAAATTTTTTTCACGCAGTCTGGAATTTTTTCCATACCAGAATAAAACAGCAGCGCATAAATATCGCATGCGTCCTTCATTCTCTTTTCCTTGTTGTCCCTCTGCAAAAAGGATTCGCACTTCATCGCGAGAAGATGCTCCTGCTTCGGAAGAATTATTGCCTTTCCGTTTATTTCGCGCGAGTTAAACGCTTTTTCCCCTACAAATTTCTTGACGGTATCGTTTTCCCATAAAGGGAGGATTTCGTTTTTACTGTCGCCGAAAACATCAAGGAAAACATAAATCAGCCCGAAAACAGGCTTCCGCTTTGATTCATCTTCGCTTATTGGCTTGAGCGTGTTCCTGTCGATTATCATCTGATACCTGAAATAATACCCGCTCGTGACAAATCCCATCGAAAAGATTATTTTTTTGAACCTTTTTAGGAAGGCATTCTCGCATTTCACGAAAACGTCGATATCCCTTGATTTCAGGTATTCCTTTCCCGTAGCCCTCATGAAGTTTTCGTTCACATAAAGATAGACAGCCCAGCCGCCGACAAGCCCGAACTTTCCGCTTTCAATCCGCGCGCGATTTTCAAGAATCTCGAGAATCCGAAGCAATATCTTTTTTGAGATATCTGTTTCAACGGGGTCGTACATTCAACCAGCCTTTTTTGCGTTTTCAAATTCTTAGGTATTTGGCGTTTTGCTGTTTTAATTATTATGGTATTTCTACAAATTCAATCCGGTTTTTTCCGCTAAATATTTCGCTGCTTCCCCTTCCCTTCCTCCGCATGAAAAAAGGTCGGAAAACAGAAGCGGGTTTGAGACAACTTTTACCCCCCTTATTTTTTGAACCGCATAAAACGGGTTTATCTCGGAAACCATAAGATGAACCTTCCCTTCCTTGGAGGGATAAATGTTGTTCTTCTGGAAAAGCCTGCTCCATTTTTCCAAATCCTTTTCGCTGACATAACAGTAAACCTCGTTCGGCACCGCGTAGGGCGCGACAAGCTCCGCGCCCGCAAGATGCGTGAAAGCATAATCCAATCTGCTTTTATCCGCAAGCTCCGCTATTTTTTTTATCAGGTACTCAGCCCTCTCAAGGCTGTCAAAGGAAAACTTCTTCAGCGCGCGGAGCGGATAGCAGAAAGAGATTATGTAGACTGCTTCCTTGTTCAAGAGCCTTATTTTCGGCCTTTTTCTCAAATATCCGGCTTCTTCCAGCGCGTTCGCATAGTAAGAGCATTTTCCCAAGGAAACTCCAGCATCCCTTGAAAGCTCGCGCAGGCTCATCTGCTTTTCCGCGTTCAACAGAACATTTATTATCCTTAAAGCCGTCGCTGGAATAAGTTTGTTTATCATTATTTATATATGTTCATATAAGTATATAAATGTTCAGTGTATGCTTCAGGAACTTTTTACCCCACAAGTTTCTTGAAGAGAATCCAACATGAATTGAGAGCAAACCGTTGCTGAAGATTATGCAAAGCTAATTCTTTTTTCGCGACAGTCTCTCTAATATTTTCCTCGCGTGCTTGAAAACATGCCCGAGGAAGCGCTCCTCGGTGTGGATTCTTTTCTTGAGCAGGTATTCCTCGGACGCGAGAATCTTTTTCACCTCCTTCAGCTCCTTCTTCGGCGAGAGGAAGATGTAGAACGGCACGCCGAGCAGGAGCAGCGCGACCGCAACAAGAGTCGGGGCAAGCCCGACTTGCGTTAGCAGGTAGAGCGAGATTGCCGCGCCCGCCAACGGAAGGATTTTTCCAGCGCGCAGTTTCAGCCCTGAAAGGCAGGCAACAAGATAAACGAAGGAGAGGAAGAAAACGGAGAATGATATTATCGAAGTGATTCCGCCGATTGCGCTCGCTATGAAAGCTGTCGCGTTCTGGATTATCAGCGATATGTAAGGCGTTTTGTATTTCGGGTGCAGCCTCGCGAAAGCGTGCGGGAAAAGCCCGTCAGCAGCCATCGCGTAGCCGAGCCTGCTCGTTCCTATTGTTCCGCTCTCGTCAGAGCCGCTTATGGAGAGAAGCGCGCCGAGCCAGATAAGGATTCCGAGAAAGCTGAAGCCGAGCCAGGCTGAAACTTTTTCCGCGGAAGAAACGAGAGGAGTCTTGTCCTCTGCGAGGGATTGCCAATTGTTCATTCCTATCAGTATGAAGTTTATGGAAAGGTAGAATAGCATCACGATTCCCATCCCGATTATTATCGCCTTCCTTATCGTCCTTTTCGGGCTGTCAACCTCGTTCGAAGGAATGGTGGCAAGCTCGAATCCCGCATAAGCCCAGAAAATCAGCACGAGCGCAGGACCGAATCCCGCGAGCCCGAGCGGAAGCAGCGGCGAATAATTCCGCGCGGCGCTTGCGGCATTTGAGAAAAGGAAAAGCGCGCCCAGGACCATGAACAGGAAGAGCGGCAGGCTTTTTCCTATGGTAAGGATGTCGTTCACCTTTCCCGCGGGCTTTATCCCGAAATAGTTCGAGGCTGTGAGAAAAAGAATGAAAGCAAACTTCACGAGAATGTCCTGCCACCAGTTTAATGGGATAAAAAACTGCAGGTAAAGCGAGAACGCGACAGGGAACGCTGCGAGCGCGCTCCATTCCGCGAGCCAGAGCGACCAGCCTGTTATGAAGCCGGGAAAATTCCCGAACGCGCGCTTCGCATAAATGTAGGGGCCGCCTGCCTTCGGAATTATGTGCGAAAGCTGCGCGAACGAAAGCGCTATCACTGTCGCGAATATTCCCGCGATGACCCAGACGATTATCGAGAACGGCCCTATAAGCTCCGAGGCGATTCCGGATGCTATGAAGATGTCAGCGCCGATAATGCTTCCTATCACGAGGTTCGTGACATCGAACGCGTCCAGCTTCTGCTTCGGCATAGCCAAATATCCGAAAGCTTGGTTAATAAGATTTTTGCGAAGTATGGATTGAGTTCAATAATAGGAACGGCTGTTAAAGTTGTGAGAATAAAGCGCCAAAAAAGCGTTTCTTATTTTTCATCTCGTTTAGTAATGCAGCAATAAAACCATCATAACTGATTTTTTTTAAATTTTGTTTTTGGCAAAATGGTTTTCGCATTAAGGGAGGTATCGGAACCGCAGGTTCTGATTACGGACGAAACCGCAAACCCGAACAAACCTTTTTATCTCTTGATGTTAAAGATTTTCTATAGTGACGCTTATGGACATCGAGAAAAAAATCGAGCTGATTTCGCGCGCGCCATCCGAGGAAATCCTGACAGCGGACGAGCTTCGCGCGCTTCTTGAGGCGAAGGAGCATCCTGTCGCATACGGGGGCTGGGAGCCTTCCGGAATGGTTCATCTGGGCACGGGATTGGTTTGCGCCTACAAGATGAAAGACTTGATTGAGGCGGGAGTAAAGTTCAAGGCATATCTCGCTACTTGGCACGCCTGGATTAACAACAAGATGGGCGGGGACATTGTCCTGATAAAAAAAGCGGCGGAACATTTCAAGCATGCGTGGATTTCCCTCGGGGTTCCGGAAAAAAAGATAGAGTTCATTTACGCTGACGAGGTTTACGACAATCTCGATTACTGGCAGAAAATGATTCTCGTGGCAAAGAACCTGACTCTGGCGAGAGGAAGAAGAACTCTGGAAGTCGCGGGAAGAAAGGAGACGGAAGCGAATTATGTTTCTGATTTCATTTATACGCCGATGCAGGTTGCGGATGTCTTCCAGTTCGATGTCGACATCTGCCAGCTCGGGATGGACCAGAGGAAGGCGAATGTCGTCGCAAGGGAAGTCGGCGAAAAACTTTCATCAATAGATGTAACTGTAAAATCTGGCAATATGCTGATGAAACAAAAAATAGGGGCAGCGCAAAACTTGGGATTGAAATTCTGGAAACCTGTTTGCGTTCATCATCACCTGCTTCAAGGGCTTGTAAAGCCTCCGGTCTGGCCGATACCAGAAGGGCAGGAAAAGGAAACGCTGACTTCGATAAAGATGTCGAAAAGCAAGCCTGAAACCTGCGTCTTCATTTATGATGCGCCTGAAGACATAAGGAGAAAAATCGGAAACGCGTTCTGCCCGGAAAAAATAACGGAATACAATCCCATCATTGATATTTGCAGGCACATAATTTTCCGCGAAACAAGCACCCTCCAAATCCCCCGTCCCGCGAAGTTCGGCGGAAACCTTGAGCTGCAAGGCTTCGAGGAACTGGCGAAGATTTATTCGGAAGGCAAGCTGCACCCGATGGACTTGAAGAGCGCGGTTGCGGAAGAGCTGATAAAGATTCTCGAGCCCGTCAGAAAATATTTTGACAAGAATAAGGAGGCAAAAGAACTTCTGGAAACTGTAAGGAAGGCGAATGTAACAAGATAGCTTAAATCCAAAAAGCGGAATAATAAAAAGTAAAACCATAGTATCTGTTTATCTTAATTTTTTCGTTGAGGATGGTTTTCGTATTAACGATAACAAAAAATGAAATCATAACGCACGAAAAACCGAAAGGTTTTTCGGCGGAGCCGGAAAACTGAAAGTTTTCCGTGCACACACGAAAACGCGTTCAATAAAGAGGCGCATCTTATGCTCGACATAAAACTCATCCGCGAGAATCCGGATATAGTGAGAAAAGACTTGAAGAAGCGCGGCGATACCGGGAAGCTGAAGCTGCTGGAAGAGCTGATTGAGCACGACAAGGAATGGCGCAAGATGGTGGGAGATGTTGAGGAGTTGAAAGCAAAGAGGAACAATATAACAGGGGAAATTGCGAAACTCAAGAAGGAAGGGCACAAGCCGGTGAAGCAGCTCGCCGAGATGAAGGAGATAAAAAGCGAGATTGAAATTCTGGAGAAAAAGACGGAAAGATACAAGTTGCATATAAATGATATTCTGATGAGACTGCCGAACATTCTGCATGAAAACGTTCCTGTTGGGAAGGACGATTCCGAGAATGTTGAAGTCAGGAGATGGGGGAAAATTCCGAAATACGATTTTGAATTGAAGGGGCACGAGGAGCTTGGTATTGCGCTTGGAGTGCTTGACATCGAGCGCGCAGCGAAAATTTCCGGAGCTAGATTTTATTTCCTGAAGGGCGAACTCGCGCTTCTCGAGATGGCGATAATGAAATGCGCCATAGATTTCATGGTGAAGAAAGGTTACCAGCTTGTGATACCTCCGCACATGATGAGGAGGAAGCCTTACGAAGGCGTCACGGACTTGGCTGACTTCGGCGAGATGCTCTACAAGATAGAGAACGAGGACATGTACATGATAGCCACCTCGGAGCATCCGCTCACCGCAAGAT
>DAIDAN010000025.1 GCA_027310605.1 Candidatus Aenigmatarchaeota archaeon
GAGTAGGAGGAGCATGGAGTGCCGCAGCTCGCGGTCTTCGTGTCAATTGGCGTTGCGCTTCCTGAAGGAATAAAAAGATTGTAACTGGTGCCCGCGCTTATTGACCAAGAAGAGCAAGTGCCGGAGCCTGCTGTTATGACACCGGAGCATTTCGAGGTCGCGCTTTCCTTTACTTCAAAGGTATTACCGTCACAACCTGTCTCAACTATAGAAGGATTGACCGAGCAAGGGTCGCCCGTTTCCGTTGGGGCTGTGAATCGATTTGTGGAACGCTGATGCTGTTACCGCCAAATCGTTTCCACAAATTCAAGTCGTAATGACTATGCCATATAATATTGTTTGTTTGGAACAAACAAAACGTTTATAAATAACAAACAATATGTTTGTTTATGGATAAGCTGATAAGAGTTTTCACCGAGAAAAGAATCCATATACTGAAGCTGATAGCAGAGCACGAAGGCTTGCATATGAGGGAGATTGCGGAAAGGACGGGAATGAACCCCGCTTCTGTTCACTGCGCAATAAGGCTGTTCAAGGAAATGAAACTTGTTTCTGAAAAAAAGATTAAAAACCGGAAAGTGTTTTCAATAAACGGGGGCAGCATAATTCTCAAGAAAATAAGGTCGCTTTTGAATGTTTCCGAACTGTATGATAAAAAAGAATTCAAAGAATTGGAAAAATATGGAAATGTCGGAATATACGGAAGCTTTGCAACGGGGGAAGACATGCCGGAAAGCGATATTGACTTGTGGATATACTCCAACAAAAAACCGGATATGATAAAATTAAAGAACATCACAAGAGAGTTGGAAAGGGGTCTTGGAAAAGAAGTCAAGTTATTGGTTTTGGATGATGATAAAATCAAAAGACTGAAGGAAAAAGACCCGGAGTTTTATTTCAGGCTGAAACTGACTTCAGTTGGGGAGGATGTTTTTGGATGAAGTTGAAAAGTGTTTTGAGAAAAAACTTCTGATGCATTCTAACCCAAGCACCGGGTTGGCAAGGAAAAGCCTGAAGCAGGCCAGAACTTTTCTTGCTGATGCAGAGGATATGGCAAGGTTCGAGAAAGAAAGGATGGGAATCATAGCTTTGTACAACGCATTCTTTCATACTGCAAGGAGCCTGCTTTTCAAGGATGGCATAAAGGAGAGGAGCCATTATTGTGTTGCCCGCTATGTTGAGAAAAAATACATTAAAACAAACATCATATCCAAAAAGTTTCTGGATTATCTGGATTTGCTCAGGGACATAAGGCATGACACGCAGTATTCGTTGGATGAAGTCATATTCGATGAGGATTTGGAAGAGATGATAGAAGTCTGCAAGGAATTTATTTCTGCTATTGAAAAACTATTAAGCTGACTTTATTTTCCGCCGTCCCAACTGCAGCTCGATGTGTAGGAAGAGCAGTCAACGGCGCCGCGCCTATGAGTAACTGGCAGACTTGGAAAACCTGAAAGCCTCCCTGAACTTCGCGAACGCGGCATTCTCCTCGTCAATGCTGTTGAAGTTTTTAGTCAGGTTTATCATCGCATCCGTCGCCGCATCGTTCGCGTTTTTCTCCCAAGGCCTTTCCTCCCAGGGAACTTCGCTCCAACTCTTGCGGCCTTTCGGCAGCGGATATTCTGATGCGTCCGAATAGTTGTTCCTGTCGCGGAGATGGCTGCCCTCGTGCGCTGCCCCGTAGATCAGGTCGCGCAGGCTTCCATTCCAAAGCGTGTCGTTGAGGTAGCCGGGCTTGACAAGCAGTTTTCCCGGAACGCTGTACATTCTTTCGTCCTTGCCTCCATAGCTGTCGCTTATCTCCTCCACTTGTATTTTTTGGCTGACAATCTTTTCATAGTCGTAAGGCACGAATTTCCTCATCAGCTCGAAGAGCATCGCCATATCTTTCCGGAATCCCGGGCTTCCGCGGATTTCCACGCCGTTGTAATCGAAAGAGGCTTTCTCGGGTTTTTCCGCGGTTGCGTTTGAAAACGCGTTCGGGCTGTTTCCATCTTTCACCAATCCGGATAGCGCGGAGACGCCTGTTTTTTCGCCAGCTACTTTGTAGGCTTCCCTGATTTTTTCCTTTGCTTGCTTTACATGCACCCCTTTGTACGCGCCATATTCCATTCCTATGCCGAAAACAAGAAGCCCGACGGAACCGAGAAAAGCCGTTTTCTCAAAAACGCTCATCTTGTCCCAATCCAAGATTCCTTTTGAGGGAATGTTATGGAAATCAGGATTCCGACAAGTCCTTTTGCTGTTAAACAAATCAATCTCTCTCATCTGCTTGCTATCCTCGGCTGTCATAATAGACACCATTCATAAGTAAATACTATATCTACGCTTAAATAGATTCCGTCTTGGCGGATGCCCGTGTTTTATATCCTGCAGTTTCCGAATATCTCTCATGCCGTCAACAATAAAAGGCCTTTTTCTTTTCCGGATTTACAATTCTCGCGGCGAGCCTTCAATAAAGGTTTCGGTCATGACGGAGAAAGGACTGTTCAGCGCCTGCGCGCCGCACGGAGCTTCTGCAGGAAAGTACGAGGCGAAAAATCTGGAGGTTGGAAAGATAGAAAAAATATTTCCAAGAATTAAAAAGAATTTCATAGGCTTGGAAGCGGACTTCTCATTGATAGACGAAATGCTCGAGCGGTTCGGAGGAAAGGATTTCGCGAAAATCGGCGGGAACTTTTCGATAGCGCTCTCGCAGGCGGTATGCAAGGCTGGCTCGCAAAATAATCCGCACAGGCTTTTTGGCCAAGCGAAATATTTTCCCTTCCCGCTCGGGAATGTTCTCGGAGGAGGAGCGCATGGCGGAGGCACTGACATTCAGGAATTTCTTGCCATGCCGATAAAAGCGAAAACAATCCAGGAAGCTGCTGAAACGAATTTCGCGATATGGCGCCGCGCTGCAAGCGCGCTGAAGGCGAAGGGCTTTGTCGCGGGAAGGAACGACGAGGGCGCGCTCGTGTCAAGGCTGAGCGATTTGAAAACGCTTGATTTGCTCTCGGAGATAGCGGAGGATTTCGGCGCGCGGATAGGGGTTGATTTTGCAGCGTCAGAACTTTACAGCCGCGGGGAATATACTTATTCTAAACTTGGAAAAAGTTTTTCCGAAAGAGAACAGCTGGAGTTTGTCCTGCAACTTATCAGGACATACAAGCTCGCTTATGCGGAGGACCCGTTCCAGCAGAACGATTTTTCTTCTTTCTGCGAGCTCGCGAAAAAGGCGAAATGCATAATATGCGGCGACGACCTGTTCGCCTCGCATGCCGGAAGATTGAAGAAGGGAATAAAGACGGGGGCGGGAAACGCGGTAATATTAAAACCGAACCAGGCGGGAACAGTCTCAAGAATTCTCGGGACCGCGGAACTTGCAAGGAAAAACAATTTCATTAATGTTGTCTCGCACCGCTCCGGCGACACCTGCGATTCTTTTATTTCCGACCTCGCGGTCGGGATAGGCGCGCCGCTGATAAAGTGCGGAATAATGGGAAGCGAGCGCGCCGCGAAGATGAACAGGCTGATTGAGACTTGGGAAAGCGCGGGAAGGCCGGGGATGGCGAAGTTGAAGGTATAAATCTTTTTGTTTCCATCTGATTCGCGATGATTTGCCGCCGATATATTATTTAAACAGGAAGTCCGCGCAAATTAATCTGAAGGATATGGAAAAATTGGTGAAGAAGGGCCTTGTTGAACTGCTTGATTTTGATTCATACCAGAAGGCAAGAATAACAGAGAAAGGAAATCTTATTCTGAAAGATTTTTCCTTTAACGAACCTATTTAAACCTTGCGGCACAGTAATTTTTCTGCGAAAATTATTATGACTTGAATTCAAAAAAATCAGAGCGGCTTTTCGAATTTTAGAGAGATGCCGAAAATAGCGTATCCTGTTCCAACTCTATACTTAATGTCGTGATTTTTATGGCACTCGACGAGTTTTTGTCCGCGGGCGTGCACATCGGGATGAAGCAGCGCACCAAGGACATGGAGAGGTTCATCTACAAGGTTCGCCCGGACGGGCTTGCGGTGCTTGATGTGCAGACCATCCAGAAGAGGATTGAGACTGCGGGAAAATTCCTTTCCAAATACAAGAAACTCATGGCTGTGTCGAGGAAGCCGATAGGACAGCGGGCTGTGGCGCGCTTTTCCGAGGCTGTCGGGGCGAAGCCTGTCATCGGGCGCTTCCTCCCCGGGACGCTGACGAACCCGAGCTTCCGGAACTATTTCGAGCCTGACGCGATAATCGTGTCCGATCCGGCAATCGATGTGCAGGCGATAAGGGAGGCGGTGAAAATCCGCATTCCGATAATCGCGTTCTGCGACACCGTTGACGAGACCTCGAACATTGATTTTGTCATCCCTTCCAACAACAAGGGGAAGAAATCGGTGGCGCTCCTCTATTATCTGCTCGCAAAGGAAATTCTGAAAAGCCGCGGCGTCCCGGAAGGAGAGATAAAGATAAAGGCATCGGACTTCGAGTCGCGCGAGAGGAACGGGGAATAAGCATTTAAGCTTCCGCGCACAGGTGTTTCTGATAATTATGGCATCAGTTTTTCGCACACCTTACAACATAATCGATTGCAATGACATACGCAATTATGGATGCTGGTTCTGCACAAAATATGATTTGAAGACTCCCTCTTCCAACGATTGTTCTGCAAGAAAGGAATTCGAAAAAGTGCAACCAATTTAAATTCTGTCCTCCATTCTTAAGGTATGCCTGTCAACGCCACCGCCGAGTACTACAGGGCTGAGAGCCATTATCTCGCAGCGAAAACGCGCGAGGAAAAAATCGCGGCATTGGAGGAGATGATAAGGGAGGCGCCGAAGCACAAGGGCGCGGAAGCGCTGCTTTCGCAATTGAAGCAGCGGCTCGCGAAGCTGAAGTCCCAAAGCGAGAGCAAGTCGGCAAGGAAGACGGCAAACATCCCGAAGGAAGGCGACGCGCAAATCTGTATCATTGGGCTGACGCAGTCCGGAAAATCCTCTCTTCTTCGGAAGCTCACGAACGCGAAGCCGAAAATCTCGGAACAACCTTACACCACGACAAAGCCGGAAATCGGCGTTGCCGATTACTGCGGCGTGAAACTGCAGCTGATAGAGATACCATCCTCCTTCCGCCGAGAATTCATGAGCATAGCGCAGAACTGCGACGCGATAATTATTGCAATAAGGGACGGGGATGAAAAAGAAACGATGCTGGAGTTATTGGAGCGGTTCCGCATCAGGAAGCCGTTCTGTTTCATTACGTTGGAAGAAGACGAAAAAAAGATAAAGGAAAAAGTTTGGAAAATTCTCGGGCTGATAAAAGTCTACACCAAGGAGCCGGGAAAAAAACAGCCGAAGATTGAAGGCGGCAAGCCGCCTTCCAGCGGACAAAAACCGATGGTATTGGAAGAAGGCGCAACAGTCGCGGACGCGGTCGCGGACATCCACAAGGACTTCCTGAAGTTCTTCAGGTTCGCGCGGATATGGGGCTCCACGAAATTTCCCGGCGGGAAGGTCGGGCTCGAGCACAGGCTGGAGGACGATGATGTGATCGAGATACACGCGGGATAAGATTCTGGTGTTTGGCGGGACAAGCATTATTAATGCCCTCTGCGATATTTATGCGGGTGTTGTCCATGAAATCCGCCACTAAACTTCAGATTTCCATTTTGGCGCTGTCCGTTTTCACAATTCTTATTTTATCAGAGATTCCCGCCTTTTCCATTCCGCTGTGGGTTGCTTCAACCAATACAACAACGCCAGCTTCCCCCGCAACCTACAATCCCTCGCAGAATTATTCCTTCCAGATAAACTGGATGACACAAACGGCATTTCAAACACAACCTTCCAGCTCGGCTCTCCGAATTGCGGATTAACGAACTTACAGGTGTGAAATATGACCGGCATTATAGGAGTTGACTGTTCCGGAAGCAAGACATACTTACCGATGTTTGTAGGCGCAGTATATTCAAAAGACCAAAAGAATATGGAAGAGATTTATAAAAAAATAAAAGCTCTTGCGGCAAAGGAAAACAGGATTTTCGGTTATACCCGCGAGATAAAAGCTGTTGACTTGAAATCGGAGTCAACGATGCGGCAGATAATTGATGAAATCTCAAAATTGGATTTTAATGTTCTTGAAGTTGCGAACGATGATTTTCACTTGCTGAAGAAAACATTTTCAGGAAGCTTCAAATGGGAGCTGAAGCTCGAGTCTGTTTTCTGGTTTATGTCCATGCGAAAACTCTTGGGACATAGTCCCGGCAATGTGTTTTTGGATGTTCATTACACGAAACAAAGCGACACGAAGCTTTTCGAGTTTCTCTTGTCCCGCTTCAGCGAGAATGATGGAATAAAAGCAGAGTTCCGCACGGTCTCGAGCAAAACCGAGGTTGCCGTGAAGTTGGCGGATATTGCCGCGGGAGTAATGAGGAAAAACGGCGCAATCAGGAAAATCTATAAAAATCAGGTCTTGCAATTGGGCATCAAGGAAGCGCTCCAATTGATGAGCGAGATAAGAAAAATATAAGCACGCGGGCCTTCTCAATGGAGAATATCCGCATGCTTACGACTATTGTTTGCTTTCATACTATTTAAAGTTGTGGTTTTATGAAATCAGTTACAAAGCTTCAGGCTTCAATCCTTTCCTTGTCCGTCTTTGCGGCCCTCGCGCTCTTCGCTGTTCTTTCCTTCTCAATCCCACTCTGGATTTCTTCCGCAAACTCGACAACGCCAGCTTCCCCCGCAACATATTCCGCAACAGCGAACTATTCCTTCACCCAGAACTGGACTGATTCTAACAACGCGCTTTCAAATACAACTTTCCAGATGGGAATTATGATTGAAGCGTAAAATAACGGGATGATGAATATGGATGAAAAAGAGCTGAAAAAAATAACGGAAGAGGGAGAAGGCGAAACAGTCGAATTTAAGGAAAATTTTGACAAAGATTCCATAGAAACAGCTGCAGCTTTCGCAAACGCAAAAGGCGGAATCATACTTATCGGAATTGCTGATAGAGGCAAAATAAAGGGCGTTACCGTAGGAAAAGAAACATTAAATGAGTGGGCAAATCAGATTGCCCAAAGCACGGAGCCTCGCCTCATTCCTGAAATCGCAACTACGAATATTGACGGAAAGACAGTTGTCGCAATAATGATAAAACAATTTCCTCTCAAGCCCGTTTCTGCAAAAGGAAGATACTTCAAGAGGGTTGGAAGCAGCAATCGCGCAATGACGCCTAACGAGATAACAGAGATGCACATCCAATCCATAGGAACAAGCTGGGATGCCACTATTGCAGAAAACAAAACTGTTGAAGATATTGATTTGAAGAATGTTGAAAGGTATATAAAAGAGGCAAACGCCGCAGGAAGAAGAAAAATTGAGGAGAGCGCCGCGGAAGTCCTTGAAAAATTAGAGCTGATAAAAAACGGAAAAGCTGCATGGGCTGCCATTCTGGTTTTTGGGAAAGAGCCGCAAAAACCGCTTTTGCAATCAGCAGTGCATTGCGGGAGATTTAAGCTGGATAAGACTCGAATAATAGACGACCTTATGATTGAATCGGATTTGATTGATGAAGTTGGGGAAACGATGAAGTTCATTTCAAGGCATATCAGTGTCAGATATGAATTTGAAGGAACGCCAAGAAGGAAGGAAATCTGGGAATATCCGCTGGAAGCTCTCAGAGAAGCAGTCATAAACGCAATAGTGCACAGGGATTATACCGCTTCTTCCAATATTCAGATTGAGATTTATGATGACAGAATAGAAATATGGAACCCAGGAAGATTGTTGCCCGGAGTAAGGATTGAGGACTTGTATAAAAAAGAGCATAAGTCTGTTATCAGAAATAAATTGATTGCCCAACTATTCTATGATTTCGGATATATCGAGAAATACGGAAGCGGCACCGTAAAGATATTAAATCTCTGCAAAGAGCAAGGACTTCCTCCGCCGGAGTTCATGGAAGAATTTGGCGGTTTTTCTGTTGTTTTTAGAAAAGACATTTATAATGAAAAATATTTGCGTGATATCGGCTTGAATGAAAGGCAGATTAAGGCGGTTCTTTATGTTAAAGAGAAAGGAAAAATTACAAACAAAGAATATAGAGAAATGACAGGGCTTTCTGACGAAGGGGTAAGAATTGATATAAACAAGCTTATTGAAAGGAACATATTGCAGGAAAAGGGAAAAGGAAGAAATACATTTTATATAATAAAGAAGGTTGGCGATTAGTTGGCGATTAGTTGGCGATTTTGGCATTAAAGGCGGTGTTTTCCATGAAATCAACCTCAAAAAAGCAGGCTTCTGTTGCGGCGTTAGCGCTTGTCTTGGCGATTGCGCTTTTCGCAATCGTTTCGTTCGCTGCCCCGCAATACGCAAACAACTCAAACTCGACAACGCCAGCTTCCCCCGCAACATATTCCGCAACAGCGAACTATTCCTTCACCCAGAACTGGACTGATTCTAACAACGCGCTTTCAAATACGACTTTCCAGCTCGGCCTCCCTTCGGGAGCTTTGACAAACTATACTGATAATACA
>DAIDAN010000026.1 GCA_027310605.1 Candidatus Aenigmatarchaeota archaeon
GAAATCTTTCCGCGTATTTACCGCGATAAGGGCGGACTTTATGTTGAAATAGATTCTGACGCGCTAAGGAAAGCAAGGAACAAGAAAAATATGACGCAGGAAGAATTGGCGGAAGCCGTCGGAGTGAGCAAGAAAACGATTTACGAGCATGAGTCCCAAAGACTGCGGATGATGCTTTCCGTTGCGGAAAACCTGGAAGAAATATTGAAGGAAAAAATAATTACGGATATCGAGCCTTTTGCCGCGCAGCGGGAAAAGCATGGCGCGCCTTTTTCCGGTTTTGAGAAGTCCGTTTTTTTGGAGCTGAGAAGGCTCGGCTTTAAAACGGAATTTGTCAGGCAGACTCCGTTCAACGCGATATCAAGGCAGGAGGCGCTTATTCTTTCCGATGTTGACGCGGACAAGAGGAGGCTGAAATACCGTTCCGCGGAGCTGAAAAGATTCGTCTCTTTCATAAGAAAGCCCGCGCTGCTGATAACGGAAATGTCCGAGAACCTTGATTTCGGCTTGCCCGCGATCGAGCGGAGCGAGCTGCGCGAGATGGACTCGGGGAAGGAGCTGATAAGGAGGGCGGGGAAGAAAGTGTGAAACTTTTAAATCTCTTTAAAAAAAGAATTATGATATGAGAACTATAGCAGCAATTCTGGAAAGTGTTAAGGAAAGAACAGAAAATGCAAGAAAAGAGATAGAAGAAAAACGCGCAATTCGTGCGGTTTTTGATGATATTTGCATAAGAGACCCTTATTGGAAAACAAAGCACCTCACTGTGGGAGAGTTTGAATTATGGTACAGAAACATGCAAGAGATTTTCTGGAAAGAATATTCAGGCAGATATGGAAAGGACAGTATAAAATGTGCGGACTGTGAAAGAAAGATTGACAAGCCTCAGGAATTGCTGAAATGGGCTGGAGCATTTTATCATGCAGGCTGTTTTATAAAAAGTGTGGAAGACGGAAAACATATTATTGACGAGTTTTCATGGCCTTATTACAACAGGTTGACTACTGTTTTTCTTTGAGATGGAAGTTTTGGCACAAGCTTTAAATACTTTCCAACGGTATACCTGCATGCACATATAATTTTGTTCTGATAAAAAACCATTATGGCTTGAATCATTACGAATCAGTTTGCAGGAACGCCGAAACAGCGCCTCAGCTAAAACGCTCTAACGGCCGTTCTGTTTTTATGAATTCATTCCATAATGTAAATACAAAAATTCAGATTAAAAATTAAAAACCATTATGGCTTGAACTTAAAAAAAATCGCTTGTTAGGCGAAAATGCTTTTACAGCGATTAAATGAATTCAAAGCGTAATGCAAAAGTTAAAACAAAATTTCAAACTAAAAAAACTAAATAAAAAACTTCAAACTAAAACCCAAATCTAAAATAAAATAATCTAAATTCAAAACCAAAAAATCTAAAATAAAACAATAGGTGATATCATGAACGGACAAACTCAAATGGGAGGACAGCCTATACTCGTGCTGCCGGAGGGAACATTGAGAACGCTCGGAAGAAACGCGCAGCACGCGAACATCGCCGCGGCAAAGACTGTGGCTGACGCGGTGCGCACAACGCTCGGACCCAAGGGAATGGACAAGATGCTTGTCGATTCCATGGGCGATGTTGTGATAACGAACGACGGAGTCACGATTCTCGAGGAGATGGAGATCGAGCATCCCGCTGCGAAGATGCTGGTTGAGGTAGCGAAGACGCAGGAGGAGGAAGTCGGCGACGGCACAACCACTGCCGCGGTATTGGCAGGCGAACTTTTGAAAAAGGCTGAAGGCTTGCTCGACCAGAATGTGCATTCGACCGTGATAACGAAAGGCTACAAGCTCGCGAAGGAAAAGTCGCTCGAGCTGATAAGCAGGATTTCAAGAAATGTGAAGCCGGAAGATGCGGACATCCTGAAGAAGATAGCGATAACCGCGATGACGGGAAAAAGCGCGGAGCGCGCGAGCGAGCATCTCGCGGACATAGCTGTCCATTCCGTGAAGATGGTCATGGAAAAGCGGGACGGAAAAATAGAAGTTGACACGGACAACATCCAGATTGAGAAGAAACACGGCGGAAGCATCGAGGACACGGAGCTGATAAAGGGAATAATAATAGACAAGGAGGTCGTGCATCCGGGAATGCCGAAATATTTGAAGGACGCGAAAATAGCGCTCGTTGACTCCGCGCTCGAGGTGAAGGAGACGGAAACGGATGCGGAGATAAGAATAACCTCGCCGGAGCAGATGCAGGCTTTCATCGAACAGGAGGAAAAGATGCTGAAGGACATGGTTGAAAAAATCGCTGCGGCAGGAGCGAATGTTCTGCTCTGCCAGAAGGGCATCGACGACATTGCGCAGCATTATCTCGCGAAGAAGGGAGTAATGAGCGCAAGGCGCGTGAAGAAGAGCGATATGGACAAGCTTGCGCGCGCGACAAAAGGAAGAGTTGTTACAAGCCTGAAGGACATTTCAAAAGAGGACTTGGGATATGCGGCGCTCGTAGAGGAGAAAAAAATCTCGGGCGAGCAGATGATTTTCGTGCGCGAATGCAAGGACCCGAAAGCTGTCTCGATATTGATTCGCGGCGGAACAGAGCATGTGATAGAGGAAGTGAAAAGGGCGATGGACGACGCGGTCGGCGGAGTTGCCTCAGCGCTTGAGGTCGGAAAAGTCGTTGCTGGAGGGGGCGCGCCGGAAGCCGCTGTTGCGAAAGGCTTGCGCGAGATTGCGCAGAAATATTCCGGAAGGGAGCAGCTTGCAATCCTCGCTTTCGCGGAGGCTCTCGAGGTGATACCGCGCTCGCTCGCGGAGAACGCGGGCTTGGACCCGATTGACATGCTTGTTGCGTTGCGCACGGCGCATGACGCGGGAAAGGCGACAGCAGGCTTGGATGTGTTCTCGGGAAAGGTCATAGACATGTGGGAGGCAGGGGTGATAGAGCCGATAAAGATAAAGACGCAGGCAATCAAATCCGCGGCTGAGGCAGCGGAAATGATTCTGAGAATCGACGATGTGATTTCCGCGAGCAAGCTCTCGCACGGCGGAGCAGGCATGCCCGGCGGAATGCCACCCGGGGGAATGGGCGGAATGGAGGGGATGGAGTAAACAATATGTGGATTGAATTTCAATATTCAGACGGCTGCTTAAGCAAAAAAATGAAACGCCGAATAAGCGTATCTGCTGCAATTCATTGCATAGTGATATTTTTTCATTCCGCGCTTTCCCGCTCCCGCAGCTTTTTCAGAATCTGCTTTTTCAGCTCGCTCTCGAAATCGGAAAATCCGCCCTTTTCTTCGCGGAATCGGCTTGGGGTTTTCCCCTTTGTTTTTTCTTCCGGTTCTTTAGACACTACCGCGCTCCTTGCACTTTTTGCGGAAAGGTAATCCGATATTTTTCTTAATTGCGAGAAGATTAAGCTTCCGATTCCTGAAAAAATATCCGGCGCTGCGGCTTCCTCATAATCCCCGGTTATCCTTTCCGAGAGCCTGAAGAACGCTTTTGCCGCGGGCGAGTTCCTCCTTCCCGATACAACAGGCGACTTGTCAGCTATCGACTCAAGCACATTCATGTCAAACGGAATCTCCGCGATCACGGGAACATTCGTCACGGATTCTATCTCCTCCGTGAGCGGCTCGAACCTCCTGTCGAAAACCTTGTTCAGGACAATGCCTTTTATGGTTTTCCTTTCTTTTTTTGCAAGCTCTATTATCTTTATCGCGTCCGTTATCGCGGGCAGCTCGGGGTTTGTCACGACAAGTATTTCTTCCGCAACCTCTATTGCCGTCATGGCTTCCTTTTCTATCCCGGGGGCGGAATCGATTATTACATAGTCGAACTTCCTGCCGAGGATTTCAAGGTTGCGCCTTATGCTGTCCAGCCGGATATTTTTCGAGACTTCCAGCGAGAGCGAGCCCGGCAGAACGCGCATGCCCGACTCGTGGATGTAAAGCGAATCCAGAACAGGGAACCTGTTCTTCAGCACTTCGTGGAGCGTGACCGGATAATGGACGAGCCCGAGATGCAACCCGAGGTTCGAGGTCGTGATGTTCGCGTCAACAACGCAGACTTTCTTCCCAAGCTTCTGCAGCGCAACCCCGAGGTTCGCGGCTGTCGTGGTCTTGCCCGCGCCGCCCTTCCCGCTGACAATCGAGATTATCATAAAATAGCGCGCTCCTGCGCCAATAATACGCAGCTGTTAAACTACAGATATCATCAGAATATTTTTGGCGGAGGCGGAATAAAAAGGTTTTCAGAAATTATATTAATCGGAAAACCGAACAGCGGATATGAATATCGAGGAAATTAAGAAGAGGCTGAAGGAGTATAAGCCTGAAGATATTGTTTTGACGCATCATACGGAAATCAGGCTGCTCCAGAGAAACATTGAAAGGAGAATCGTGGAAGAAAACATATTGAATCCTGAAAAACTGATAGATGTCATAGATGAAAACCAGAATCAGCAAAGCGGAATAAAATACAAGCTTATTTTTGAATTGAGCAAGAATAGAAATCTCGTGCTTATCGTGGCGTTTGACAAGAATATAATTATAATAACAGCCCTAATCAGATACAGAAAATGGGTAAGGGCGATAAACTTAAAAGAGAGAAAATAGCATATAAATAGAGAGTGATGAGTTTATGACAAAAGAAACGCAGTTTGATTACGACAAGGAAAATGACACGCTGTTCATATATAAAAAAGAGGCTATAAAGGGCAGTATTGATGTTGGGAACTATATCGTGGATTTCACACACGAAGGCAATGTCGCCGGAATAGAGATAATGAATGCCAGCGAAGTTCTGAGAAATCTCGGTGTTGAAAAGCCTTCTGATTTTCTGGATAATATGAAACAAGTTAAATTCAATGCAATTCAGAAGAAGGATTCCGTTTCCGTCTATTTCGTCATTCTCTCCAAGACGGAAGTTTCCTTGTCGATAGCGATACCAGTTTGCAGGTAAAGATGCCAAAAATGGTTTTATCCTCTGCATTTCAGGCAGGCGAGCGGATTGCGCCTTTCCTCTTTCTTTCCGAATCTTATTATCGCGAGCAGACCTGCAGCGGCAGCCGCGAAAATTATGTAATTATAATAGTCCGCAAGATTCCTCCCTTCCGAAGCAGGCAGCGGCGCGATATTCGCTTCCAGAACCTTCAAAACCGAGGACTCCCTGTTTGAAAGTTCGTCGGAATAGGCTATGAATTTCAGCGCATAAGCTCTTGCCTCCGCATCCTTCGGGATGCGAATGCTGGCAAGAAATATCGCGCTCTCGTTCTGCCTGATGAGCGGAACCGCGTCAGGCTCTATCGTTATCCAATCCGCGGGAAAGCCTTCAGAAAGAAGCTTCACTTTATGAAGCTCGTAGGGCGCCGCGTTTCTCACGCTTATGTCAAACAGCCTTGTCCCACCCTGCTCAAGCGAGAGCTCTTGCGGAATCTTCAGGTCCATCGTAAAAATCGTGTCGTTAATATAGAACTGCGCGGCCGACATCGCATAAACCTTTCCGTCCGCAGTTATCGCAGATTCAATATTGTGCGCGCCGTTTTCCTCGCAGACCGGGAATGTCATCATCTTATCAATCCGCCTGTCAGGGGAGGAGAAAATCGTGAACGAATCGGAAATGTTCCGCGAACTGCATTTCACATTTATCCTTATGCTTACATCGGTTCCCGATATTCCCTTGTTTATGACTGTGAGAAGAACGGGCAGTTCATCCCCCTTCGCGACCTTTCTCGCAAGCGGCGTTATTATTAGGTCGAAAGGCCCGAGCTCGCTCGCGACATCCATTTTCGCGCTGGCCATATCCAAAAGCTTCGTTTCATATTTGTCATACAGCTTCGCGAGAATCTCGTAAGAGCCTGCGGATTTCGGAACAAATTCCGAAGAGTTTCCCTTTTTCTCTCCGGGATAAACGCTGAGAAAGCTGTCGTCCTGCTGAATAATATTGCCGTCCTTTATCAGGAAGAGCTTCACCTTGAAGGTCTGTCGAACTTCGCCTATATTCTTCAATGCGAAGCTTAAAGTAACGGGCTTGGAGACGGCTGGCTTATCAGGATAGTATGACAGATCCGCGATGCTTCCAGTCTTTCCATCATTATTATATTGGGCTGCGCCGGCTGTCGGAATAATGAGAAAAGAAGCAATCAGGAACGCGAATATTTTTTTCATGGCATCACTCTTTATTTATCAGCGTTTTCAGCAGTTCCGTTTTATTTTTCATAATAATTTTCCGAATATGAAAACCCTTTCAGAATTTTTATGTTTCGAGTTGTCTTATCTTATTTTTTCCAGCGATTTTCCATTTATCGGCGTTTTCGTTCGCTTTGACTTTTTATTTTTCTTTTTGGGACGAAAACCGTTTTTGTAAAAATGCACAAAATTTTATTAATTTTTTATCGATTTCTCATCACATCAAGCACATGCGAAATATTCGGCCTGCTTCTCCTTCTTGAAGCCTTTATTATGAAGTATGCGGCAGCCAAAATGATTATGACAGAGGCCGCAGGCAGTATTAATTGCTCCGGCTTGAAAGATGTTACATAAAAATCAATATTTTGCGAATATGTTTTCCTGTCCAGAACAGCCTTGAGCGAAAGCGTGTATAATCCGTCCGCAGCTATTTCCGGCTTTATCTCGAACGGGAAGCTTCCGCTCTCCCCCGGCTTCACGGTCCTTGAAACATCCTTTGGAATTATGACCCAGCCTTCCGGCGTGTCAAAGGAAAGCGTCGCGTCAAACGAGGCGTTCCCGTCGTTCGCAATCTCTATTGTCACTGGATTGAACTGGCCCTTCGCGAGCGTGTTCGCGTTGCTCTTCAGCGAGAAAGGCAGCGCGCCAGCGAGATAGGGATACACGCTCAGCTGCTCGAGGTTCCAGTAAACATACTGCGAGTAGTCGTCCATTATTCTTTTGACCCTGTATTTTATTATTTTCGTGTCATCTTCGCCATTAAAGATTACATCCCATTGCACGACAGGGTCCTTCTCAAGAACGCGGGAAGGCTCGGTGTCAAAGGAAACATCGGACGCGGACTGCGCAAGCGATTTCGGGATGCGCTCCGTCACCTGCGTCATCTCCACGGGATTGTTCCCGTTCCTGACGATTATATCCACTTCGGTCAGGTTCGCAGCCTTGTCTATCCTTACCTCCCTCATCACAGCGGGCCTTGTGTTCAGGATGTCAAGCGTGTTTTTCACACGGAGGATGAAGAAAGTCTTTGAAACCTCGCTGTCGTCGATGCTGGCTGATATCTCAACCCGATAATCCGCGGGAACAATGTTCGGCGGCGTGGATATAAGAATGTTCAAACTTGCTTCCGAGCCTGCCGGAATCTTTTGCCTCTCCGGGCTTATCGTGACCCATGATGCGGGCAGCCCGTTCACGGAGACGGAAAATTCATGGGAAATATTGTCGGAATTTTTCAGTCTTATCCCGGAAGCAAGGCTTTCTCCCGCAAGAATCTCGCGCAACACTGAAAATCTTGCGAACTCCACACCTATCTTCCTCAGCGGAACTATCGGCTGGACCACAGGCGCTGTTGCAACAGAGCCGCCGCCTGCTCCTCCGCCGGGAACAGTAACTGTCTGGGAAGGCAGGGAGATGATGGAAAACGGAACCGTTTGCGAAATGTTTGCGCCTGCGTAAAACACGGAAGCCTGCGCAGTGTAAGAGCCGACAGCGTTCGAGCCTGTGAACCAGACTGATGTTGAGATGAGACTCTGCCCGACCGCGAGATTGTATGGGCAGGTTGAGGCAGGGCATTGGACTGTGTCAACAGCAGAGCCTGCGGAGTTGAAGACTGTGATGTTGTAGTCAACCGCAACATTCTCCTGCCCCGTATTATTCAAGGCAAGGTCGAAAATCTGGTACTGGTTCTGGTAGAGGCTCGACTGCGCTGTGAAGTTTGAGATGCTCAGATTGTAAAGCTTGTGCGCGAAATCGTAAATGTTTATGTTCTCGAAGTTCAGCCTGAACAGGCTCAAGAGCCTGCCCGTTATGTCATTAATGTTTATCAGTTCGTTTCCAGTCCTGAAAAAATTTCTGGCGATGGTGTTCGCATCAAGGGCAGTCAGCGTTTCGCCCTGCGTTTTGTAGACGCTTCTTGCCTTGATGATTGAGTCATAAAGATTTGTTTTTTCCTGCTGCGCCCTGAAGAAACTAAGAATCCTTCCCGCGCTGTCGGGAATGCTTGCTGTTTCCGCGTTGCTTCTGAACAAGTTCAATATCCTGTTTGGAATGTCATTCAGGCTTATCAAGTCGCCGCCTGAAAAGTAAACACTCCTCAGCTTTCCGCTGCTGTCCAAAATATTCAGATTTTCCCCGCGGAACGCGAGCAAACTTCTCAACCTGTTGG
>DAIDAN010000027.1 GCA_027310605.1 Candidatus Aenigmatarchaeota archaeon
CTCGGCAGCAATTCCACAATAATTCAATCCGCCGTGGACAGCCTGAGAAAGCAGAAGCAAAAGATCGGTTTGCTTCGGTTGCTGTGCTACAGACCTTTTCCGGAGGAAGAAATAAGGAAGGCGCTTGAGAACGCGGAGAAAATCATAGTTGTTGACAATGACATATCAACCGGCTACGGCGGGATAATCTATCCTGAAATTAAAAGTGCGGTTTCAGACAGCAGCAAGAAATTCAGCGATGTCATATTCTCGCTCGGCGGAAGGTTCATCGGCAGGAAGGATTTCGAGATGATAGCAAGGAAAGCAACTGCAGGAAAAACGGAAAGATATTGGTATATGTGAATTGAGAATAAATCTATTACGGTAACAAAAACTGTTCTGATAAAATATAAAATGGTGATTGTAAATAGAGTTCCCCAAACTATTTTCGATAAAATATCATTATGGAATGAATTTCAGAAACGCCATAAAGACCATTTCAAGCACTCCGAAAACCGTTCTGATTTTGTGAGTTCAAGTCATAATGGTTATTTTTCTGTTAGGGCAAGTTAATTGATAATCACCTAAATTAATTTTTTTACAATATCTTTTCTAATACTGTTTCAATAGTTCAGCGGCGTGAGCTCGAAATCCCAAGGCTCTGCGGTCGGATACTCCTCCACAATTGCGCACTTGAATCTTCCCTTTAGCATTCCAGAGAGTTTTTTCGCCACCGCAACGGAAGTTTCTATTCGGTTTTTTTCTTCCGACATGAAAAACATTTTTTCGGGAACATTATTTCTCATCAGTTCGCTCCTTATTTCATCCAAGTTTTTTCCGAAAATTACGCCTTTCAGCAAAAAACCGTCTTCCGTCACTGCTTCAAATTCCTTTCTTGTGTTCCGCGCGCGCCTGCGAAGTCTGTTCCGTAATTGGCAGTCCATCTTCAGCGCCGCCGTGCAGAAATGCAGGTTCAGGCTTTTCGCATTTTTTTCCGCGTACTCCAAAACCTTTTCCGCGGTTTTCCCGCTGCCTTTAACCGCAGTCATCGAGCCTAAAACCTGGAAAAAGCCGAGCCTTTGCAGCGGCTCAACATTTCTCTCCGAAAACTCAAGCTCGTTGATGTTCAGGAACTTCGCGCCTGCGTTTTCCAGAAAGTCAACCGTCCGTTTCAACGCCGCAAAATCTTTCGGCATCGCGGGAACTTCCATTCCTGCGTCCCAGCCGAACTTAAGCGCGGTTTTTACAAGCTCCGGATTCTTGTGGATTCTTATCTCGTCCAAGCCCGCGGAATATATTTTTTCAAGCTGTTTCTCGCTTACTCCTATTCCTGAAGTGTAAAGGTGGATATGGAAATTGTTTCCGAAGTTTTCCTTCAGAATTTTTATGTAATGCGCCGTCTTGTTCGGAACAAGGAAAGGCTCGCCGCCCGTTATTCCAGCGCCGCGCGAATCGCTAAGCTCGGCTTCCCTTACCAAGTCAGAATCTTTTTTTATCGGCTGCTCGTTAATCCAGCTCCCGCTTTTCTGCCACCTCTTTCTGGAGATGGTGCAGTAAAAGCATTCCTGCCTGCATTTCCCGGTCATGAACAGCACGGACTTCTTCCCCTCCATGCAAAGCCTGCAGCCTTCCGGCAACTTTCCGAGCGCGAGAGACTTTCCTTTTGTCAGCTTTATTTTTCTCATATCAACCGATTAAGAAACCCGCGGCAAAACTTATAAACTTTCCAGCAACCGAAAATTAAAAATAGAAATCAGAACTAACAAAAATGCGTTTTACAAATTTATTGCCGACTAATACTTTCAGTACTCCGCAGCATCCCAGAATTTTCCCTGCGAAAGCGCTTCCCATTCCTTGTTGATAATATTCTGAATCTTCTCAACTTCTGTCTGGTTCAAATGCTTGAACCGCTTTTGCATGAAAAGGTAATCCTTTATCGGCTTCAATTTTTCAGGCTTGTAATTCAGCGAAAACTTCCCGTTTTCTACCTCGTAAAGCGGCCAGGCGCCGCTTTCCACGGCGGCCTTTCCAACCTGCACGGCTTCGTTCGTCTCAAACCCCCAGCCCGGCTGGCAGGGCGAAAGAAGGTCTATGAATTTCGGCCCGTTTATTTTCTGCGCCTTCCTAAGCTTGTTCATGAAATCCAGCGGGTGCGAGATTGACGCCGTCGCCACATAAGGAATCTCGTGCGCCGCGATTATTTTCGTTATGGGCTTTCTCCTGAAAGGATTTCCGCGCGCCTGCGCACCAACGGGCGTTGTTGTCGTGAAAGCCTTCTCGGGCGTCGCGGAGGATTGCTGCACCCCCGTGTTCGCGAAATTCTGGTTGTCATAGCAGACATAAATGAAATTCGTTTTCAGTTCGCAGGCGTGCGAAAGCGATTGAAGCCCGATGTCGTATGTGGCGCCGTCCCCGATGTAGGCGAGAATAGTTGCATCCTTTTCCTTCCTCTGCGCCTTCAGGCCGTGATATATTCCGACAGCCGCGGCACCGGCGGTCTCTATAGCAAGGTGAATCCAAGGCACCTTGAATGGGTTGTAAGGATAAGTGGGCTGGAGAGTGAAGCAGCCCGCGGAGTTTATTATTATCGTCTTCCTTCCGAGCGCAAGGAGCGCGAGGCGCAGGCCGATTGCAGGACCGCATCCCGCGCATGTCCCGTGCCCGCCGGTCACGAGGTTCTCGCTCGGAATTTCCTTGAAGGTCTTGATTTCATCTGAACCGCGTTCAGGCAGGAAACTTCCTCCCATGTTAAAGTTTGTCGTGTCGTCCATATGACAGAATTTCCAGAGCTTGTTAATAAAGTTATGGCGCCTGGGGCAGGATTTCCGATTTACTCGATTGCAGAGCCAATCTCCTTTCTTTTTCGCTTAAGCGTTTTTCTTTCGAGAAAGAAAAAGGCTTACCTGCGACCACCTGGTATCCTTTTTTCATTTATTGAAAAATGAAAAGTAACAGCCAGATGCTCTACCTGCTGAGCTACCCAGGCATTAAAAATTTTTGTGGTGGGGCGGGCGTGATTTGGTTAAGGGTTGATAAGGGAATTCATCTCTCGAACAGTCCCTTATTTTGAACACGCGACATCACGGTATCTTCTGATAGTCTTCAGCCGTGCGCTCTTTCCCGAAAGCCTTTTTCTTGTCCTTATCTCTCTATTTTTTTCTTTTTCCCTTAAGGCTTTTTCTTTTTGCAAGTTATTCATCAAAAAGAAAAAGGCTTACCCGAGCTGAGCTACCGCCCCGCTATGCAATTTCTATAATGCATAAAATAACTTATATACGGGGTTATTGGTGGGTCTACCCGGACTAAACCGCAGGGGGAGGGATTGAACTTCAATCCCCCTTCAGTTCCAAGTTGGCACAAAAACGCTTTCGCGTTTTTGGCTCCGCCGAAAAATGAAATTTTTCGTGCGCCTCCTGATACCCGCTTGCGTTTTTCTTTTTCGCAGGCGTTTTTCTTTTTCAAAAAGAAAAAGGCCTATTGAACCAGGCTCTCTACCGTGTGAGGGTAGCGTCCTCTACCGAAAGCTTTTTTCTTAATTTTCTTTTTCGCAGGCGTTTTTCTTTTACGAGTTCAACACCAAAAGAAAAAGGCCTACCGATAGACTATAGACCCGTTTGCAAGAATAATGCTGCAACTTATTTAAATGCGTTAACCGCCCGCATTGCCTTGGTATGATTCGCTCAGCACAAGCAGCCCCTGCGAATCGCGCAGGTAGAGCGCGTCGCCGTTGTTGTTCCAGGCCGGCTTCTTGCCGCACCAGAATAATTCATTGCCAGAGTCCTTGCCGCAGCCCGAGCGGATTTTTACTTGCCTGCCGGATTCAAGGAAGTATTTTCCGAATTTGTATATTCTGGTCCCGGAATTCTTCAGGGTCCACTCAGTCATGTTTATCCCGGCGCCGCAACCGTTCCTGAATGAAACATACTCGCCGTTCAAGTTCTCGATGTCGTTTCCCGCAGCGTCCCATTGGAATTCGGAAACTGCAATACAACCGGAATATTCCGCGTCGTATTCCCACAAGCCAAACCCGTTTTCTTTTGCATGCTGCTCCGCTTCCCTAAGCTGGGATGAATATTTTCCGTTCGGCGGGATGATGAACGAGTTTGCCAGCCCTTTCTCAAGGATAAGCTTCTCGACAAAAGTCCCGTTCACGAAAACATATCTCAGGAGCCTTCCGTACAAGTCCCTGTCAACAACATCCCTTTCCAATGTTATGTTCTTCCCCTCGACAAGGCTTTTCAAAAAATCCTTTGCCTCCTGGTACAGGTACTGCTTTTTCTCGGGCGTGTTTATGCCGAGCATCCTCACGGTCAGTCCGTCATCCGTCTCGAGCGTATCGCCGTCAATAACGCGCGCCGCGAAAGCGCTTTCCGCCGCGGCAGGCCTCGCGAATTCCTGCGCAGCGAACACGGAGAGCGTTACCAGGAACGCGGCGGCAAGGGCTGGCTTGTTCATAAGAATAAACTTTAACAAGTTGTATATATTGGCGCTTGATGCGCTTCATATAAGAAAATCAATTTTTCTGATATAAAGAAAGCTTAAATAGCTTGCAGGGGTTTTAGGAATATGCCAATAGAATTGAAGGCCGAAGATAATGGAGAAGGCGGATACATCGTTAAAGACAAACTTGGAAGAAACCTTTTTGATATTTCTGCGGATGAAGGAACGGGAACAATCTATGATAAGAAAAATAATCTTGCGCTAAAAATACTTGTCGGATAATTCTACTCCTCCCTTCTCTTGAATGCGCGCACCTTGCGCAGGGTCTTGTCGCGCAGGCGCTCCTTTCCCTTTATCACTATTTTCTCAATCTCGTCAAGAGCTTTTCCTGCGGCATCGCGCAGGTCCCAGCCCATCGCGCGGCTGATGAACACTCCCTTGTCCGTCATAAGCCTGCAGCGCACCGAGTATTTCGTCTTTCCCCCCTTCTCGTATCTTTTCGTGTGCAGGAACAGGAACTGCACGGGAAGGAACGAGGATATTTTCTGGACTGTGTCGCGGACCATCCTGTCCGCTGTCGCCGCCACCAGCGGGTCCTCTTTTCCGAGCCCCGTTATCTGCACATACGCGCCCTTCTTCTGCCTTGTGCTCAAATAAAACTCAAGCAAGTCCCTTGTTGTCACAACCCCCAAGGGCGCATCACCTTCAACAATGACAACTCCCGAGTTTTTGTATTTTACCATCTTACCTGCTATCTCGCTCAGCTTTGTCCGCTTTTCCGCTGTCAGGGGGTTGTTGTTCATTACCGTTGAAATCTGCACCCCCATCATGGTTTCCTTCTCCGCAGCCATCGAGTACCAGTTCATCCTTTCGCTGGGCTTCACGGCCTTCAGCAAATCGAAGGTTGCGACCACTCCGCGCAATCTTTCTTCGCTATCGACAACAGGCAGGCGAGAAATATTCTTCTCCCTCATCAGCACGCGCGCCTTCCCTATGTCGCTGCTGATGTCTATCACTTCGGAAGCGCTCATTATTTCTTCCGCCGCAGTCTCCTTGAATTCCTGCTGCTTGGAAAAAACATTCAGGAGGTCGAATACCGAAACTATTCCGGAGATATTGCTCCCGGAGCAGACAGGCACGGCACGGAAACCCGCCTGAAAAATTATGTCAGCCGCCTCGTCTGCGGTATTGTCCTCGCTCAGCGTTTGAATCTTTGTTACAAGTGTTTCAAGCTTTTCCTTCGAGGGGTCGGAAAATCTTTTTGCCGCAACCGTCTTGTAATGGACTATTCCCAGAAGCTTTTTCCCCTCGACTATCGGAACCTCGTGCACATGGTGCTGCTCCATCAGCCCGATGAACCTGCTCACCGTGTCCTTCGGTCCCAAAGTCAGCACATTCCTGCTCATTATGTCGCGGACAAGCATGGGAATCACAGGCTAATTTGTTTTCCGAATTATATAAATGAAATTTACTTTGAGTTATAATTTTACAAACAGTTCTATTAGATTAGAAATTTTTCTTTTCGTACGAACATAAAATGTTTTCATTCCTATTTTTTTCGCTGCCTTAACATCATTCTTAAAATCATCTCCGATAAAAAGCGTTTCTTCCGGCTTTGCTTTTAATTTCTTTAGCGCGATTCTGTAAATCTTTTCATCAGGTTTAACAACTCCGATTTGGAAAGATAAAATTACAGCGTCAAAATATTTTCCTATTTTCAGCCTGCTGATAATCTTGTTCGTTATCGGAAACGAGTTGCTCACAACTCCTAATTTCAAACCCTTCTTTTTCAGCGCTTTCAGCATTTTTTCTGTATCATGATAAAGATGCGTATATTTTATTTGGCTGTTCCAATATTTCAATAATATCGGAAGCATTTTTTCAGGAAGTTTTGCTTCTTTAATAAATTCCTGAAAGAATTCTGCGTCTTTATTAAATTTGTGCCCCTGCCACTTTCTTCTCATCTTGTCGTATAAATTTCTATTTTCTTCTCCGATTATTTTTACAATGCGTTCGTGCCTGTCTTTGTTATACAACAACGTTCCATACAAGTCGAAGATGACAGCTTTAATCATAAAAGAACTTTGTCTGGTTTTTATAAATAGATTTCAAGGCTTGAAGAATGTCACCGAGAAATACCTGACCTTGCTCTCCTCGTCCACGACAGCCCAGAGCATGTTCGCGCGGATGTTGTGCGCGAGGCGGACCGCGCGCGACATCTCCTGGAATCCGAAGACGAACTTTTTCGGCACAGCGAAGACAATCCATTTCGTGTGCTCGTGCGCCTGCTTCTGCCCGCGCTTCAAGGGCTTGACGCCGCGGTTGTACACGCGGAAGTCACAGCCGAACTTGAAGCCGGTCCTCGTTGGCAGTCCTCTTTCCCGAAGGTCTTTGTAAACAATATACCTTTCCCGAAAGCGCGGGTCAATTTCCGAGCAGTATTTGTAGAAATCAATGAACGAGATATTTTTTACATCATCAAGCAATTCAATCCTGTTTTTTTCAAGCAGGAGCGCAGCCTCTATCAGCGCGAGCTCAAGCCTGTCCTCCTTCAGCTTCCCGTAATAATCGTTCTCGAAAATGTTTTTTGCAGCCTCCCTGTCCCAGACGAAAACCTTGTCCTCTGCAAGGCGCGCCCCAACTTTTTTCTGCATCAGGGGGGCACCTTCGGTTTCCCCCAACGGTTCCCTCTTCCCTTTTTGCTCTTCCATCCCTTTCGGTTCGGCTTTCTGCATTGCCGCCTCTTTCTTTTGTTTTTTGTGCTTGTTTTTCTTTGACATAAGTATCAACTTGAATTAATTTCAGGGGGCGATTTCATTAAGCACGTAGTAGGTCACATCAGAATCGTTGTCAACAATCGCCCAGAGCGCGACCGTCCTGATGTTCTGCGCGAGCTTCGTGGCGCGCTCAAGAATGTCAAGCCCGCAGGGATAGTCCTCGCCAGCGACGAAAACAATCCATTTGACATTCTCCGCCTTCTCCGGCTTTGCGCCGCGCTCGTAGACGCGGAAGTCGCTCCCCTTGAATCCTATCCTGACGGGAAGCCCTCGCTCGCGCAGGTCCTTGTAAACCGAGTAAAGCGAGGCGAACCTTTTGTTTCTTGAGCAGGAATGATAGAAGTCCGCGAACTTCATCTTCTTTCCCTCGCGGATTATGTCAAGCCTGCCCCTTTCTTGGAGCAGCAGCGCTTCCGCGAAAGCGAGCTCGAGCTTGTCATTGTTCAGGTTTCCGTACCAGCCAGACTCGAAAAACTCCTTCGCGGCAGTCGCGTCCTCGACGATGACTTTGTCTTCGGTTATTTTTCCTTCAGCCATAAATATCAGATTTTTTGCAGCGTTTTCAGCCGTTCTGTTTTATTTATTGAATGATTCTTAATCCGAAAACCTTTTTGATTAAATTGTTTGAACCGTAAAATTTATTCCGAATAAAATAAAAAATCAGATATGAAAGTTTTCGCAATAAAGAATCTGTTTGAAGGCTTATAAATGGAGCGAGAAGCGAAAGAAGTTAAATGCCACAGCTTGTACGAAAGCTTTATATACTACCATATATCATAGTATCATATGGTGTTATGATGGTAAAGATTCAGATAAATCTTTCTGATGAGGAAGATAAAATCGTTGAGATTTACAAACTTTCCAATAGTTTTAAAACGAAAGAGGAGGCAATAAAAGATATGGTAAAGTTCTTTAAAGTAAAGATACGGCCAGCTTTCTTAAAAGAAAAAGAGTATTTCAAATAAGAGGTGAATAAAATGAAATATGGAAGAGTGCCATTTAATACAACCAAACAGATTCCAGAGAAAGGAAACATAATTAGCGGAAGAAAAGATGCTATCTTCCTGCGGAATAAATATCAGACAGAGTTGGATAATGCGCACGCTTCTATTGTGAATATGGT
>DAIDAN010000028.1 GCA_027310605.1 Candidatus Aenigmatarchaeota archaeon
GTATTTCGTATAATCATATTGTTTTTCCTGCAAAGAAGTAGAATCTTTTTCATCGTGTCCCGCTATCGCTGAAAGCAAAAGCGAACAGTCATAAACGGATTTCCCGATGCATCCAATCTTGTCCAAAGAGTTCGCGTAATCTATCAAGCCGTATCGCGAGACCAAACCGTAAGTCGGCGTCAGCCCGACTGCGCCGCAAAAACTCGCCGGCGCGCTTATGCTTCCTCCCGTGCTTTCCGCGAGCGCGATATGAGGAAAGTTCGCAGCGGCGGTTATTGCCCCGGCTCCGCCCGAAGAGCCGCCAGCGCTTCTCTCCAAGTCAAATGGGTTTTTTGGAATTGCGAAACCGATTCCGACATTGACGGAGAAGCCGCCGAACCCGAACTCGTCCATCGAGGTCTTGCCAAGGATTTGTCCGCCTTCTTTTTTTATCCGCGCGACCGCTGTCGCGTCAAACGGCGGGACATAATTATGAAGAATTTTCGAGCCTGCCGTGCTTGCCAGCCCGCGCGTGCAGATGTTGTCTTTGATTGATATGGGAAGGTATTGAATGATTTGATTTTTTGCTGGCTGCGGTTTTTTATCGATTTTTGGGAATTCATTGTTTATCGTTATGAAACAATCCAGTTTCTTGTTCAATCGCTCCGCTTCACCTGCGACTTTTGCGGAAAAGTCAGCGAAACCAATCTCGCCGGCTTTAACCTTATCCAAGAATTCGCGGACGGAGATGTCGTAATTCATGGGGAATCACTTCGTAACCTCGCCAATCCATTTCAAGTATTTATCAGCTGCTTTTTCAACATTCAAAACTATTATCTCCGGATTATCATAAGAATGAATCTGTCTTATTTTTTCAATTAACTCGTCAGCCAATTCATCTCTCGTCTTTATTATCAGCAGCGCCTCGTTTTCTTTTTCTATTTTTCCGTTCCACCAATAAACACTTTTTGCGTTTGTTATGCTTATGCAGGCGCACAACCTTTCTTCAAGCAGTTTTCGCACCAGGGTTTCAGATTCTTTTTCAGAACAAGTTGTTAAAACGATTCTCATACCAAATCACACAATCCTCGGTCCTTTAAAGAATCCGCTTTCCTTGTGCTCCGCGTTCGCGAGCGCCTCGCTTTGCGGAAGGCACTTCTCCTCGGAGTCCTCGCGCATCACATTCGCTATCTGCACTGGCTGGAAAGTAGGCTCAATGCCTTCCGTCTTCGCCTCGCTTATTTTCGCGAAGCTTTCCGCGACCGCATCCAGCTCTTTCGCGAATTTTTCCTTCTCCTCCTCTGACAGATTCAGCCGCGCGATTTTCGCGACATGCTCCACTGTTTTCTGGTCAATCATAATTAGAACCTCTTTCCGAATGAGATATACTTCGTATACCTCCGGCTGTTTTCCGATAACTCCCTTATAGTCAAATTCAACTCAGCGTTTTCGTCCGTTCTGTTTTCTTTATTAAAATTATTCTTAACACGAAAACCGCGCTGAAAAATAAAATGTCAAGATTAAACAGATGCGACGGTTTTGTTGTTTTGTATAATTGTTCTGCAAGTTTTTAAGCCTGAAATTTATCGAACTTAAATAAATTGGTTTTACATATATTATCATATTTGTCGCATTAAAGCGGCTATATTATTTTTCTGTTAAGAGGCGAGAATGTGACGGAGCTGATAACCTACGACACGATAAGGAAGGCGCACCGCGCGGAGAAGCAGGAGCTCGCGCTGCAAAGGCTTCCCGGGGAATTCTTCACGATGGTCCGCGGCTGGCTTGACCATAAGCAGAACACGCAGAAAGATATCGCATCGTTGCGGGAGACAGAGAGCGTGAAAAGGCTTCTTGTCGACCTCATTAACAGAAGGCAGACAAAAATTGTAACGGCCGCGCTGCACACCGTCCGCGGAGATGTGCCGCCGAAGGACATGACGCTTGACGAGGAAAAGTTTTTTGACGGGCTTGTGAACATGCTCAAGAAAGCGGGGCAGGAAGTGAAGGAGCGGATGTTCGGCTACGACGGCATAATAGAGGAGAAGCTGGAATCCGCGAGGGCAATGGTGGAGGAGATGAAAACGGCGGCCGCAACGGAAAACAATAATGTTACTCAAAAAACAATCGCGAAAAATAACGCTGATGTTCGCAATACGGATTCAGTTCAAGGAACCGGCGCCGATAAGATCGTTTCCGGAAATTCAATCCATAACGATTCCTTAATGAAATTAAAAATAATTACAGACTTCCCGAGCTTCGTTGACGCTGAGATGAAAACGCACGGCCCGTTCAGGGCGGGCGCGGAGGCGGAGCTTCCGAACGATGTCGCCCAGATTTTGCTTTCGAGAAAGGTTGCGGAAAAGATATGAATGAATAATTACGAATAAACGTTGAAACAGTAAAACCGTCGCAACTGATTTTTTTTATTTTCAAGATTATTATGGTTTTCGGATTAGGGGTAATAATAAAAATAAAACATATCGGCTGAAAATGCAAAATAAAATAACGGGGATTTTTATGGATTACAGCCAGGGCATAACGCCCGAGCAGTACGCGCAGGCCGAGCAGGTGAAGAAGGCGCTGCTGCGGCAAATCCTGACGAAAGAGGCGCTCGAGCGGATAGGGCGCGTGAGGATGGCGAACCCCAACCTTGCCGCGCAGCTTGAGCTTTACCTGATACAGCTTTATCAGGCAGGACAGCTGAAGGAGGCGGTGACGGACGAGAAGCTGAAGCAGATTCTGGACTTGCTCACGAAAAAGCGCGAGTGGAGGATAAGGAGATGATTCGCTTAAGCCCGCGGTTATTTATCTTGCTCCAATACGCGAGACAATCTCTGCGGCTTTTCTTGATGCAGCGATTCCAGCACTTTCTGTATCCTCTCCCGATGCGAGGTGCGCGAGGAATGTGCCAAGATAAGCGTCGCCAGCGCCATTCGTATTTACAATCTCCGCGGGGAACGCCGGAATCCTGTATTCTTTATGGTTGTCAACAATCAGGGAGCCTTCCGCGCCGAGCTTTATGATGGAAGTCCTGCAGAGATTTTCAAGCTCGTCCTGCGCGTAATCCAAGCTGCCGGAAAGCGCTTCAGCTTCGCCAAGGTTCGCAACAGCTATATCAACATAATCGGCGAGCAGGCGCCTCATGAACTTCCTGTTTGATGATACGTGCGGCGCATTCGCGAAATCGAACGATATCCTTGCACCCGCTTTTCTTGCAGCCTTCATCGCGTGCAGCACCGCGGATTTTTGCGGCTCGGCCTCAAATGCATAAAGGCTTGTGTGAAGATACTTGACGTTTTCGATGATACCAATATCCAAGTCATCAACAGTGTAATTGTAAGTCTGGCCCCCTTCAAAGAGGAACGTCCGCTCCCCGTCGGGCGTTATCAAGGTGTAGCAGACGCCTGTGTTGCCGAACTTTCTTGGCAGATAAGGGTCAACGCCGTTCTTTTGAAAGTCGTTCCTTATCATCAGGCCGGCGTCGTCTTTCCCGACTGTTCCGAGGAACGCGGTTTTTGCGCCTGCGCCTGCTGCATGGATGGCAACGTTTGCTCCCGAGCCTCCGGGAAACACGATCGCACCGCTCTGCCTGAAATATTTTTCTATCCTGCCTTTCCTGCTGCCCAGAGGCGAACTTGTCCCTTTTTGCATGCCGAGCGCGGCTATGTCGGAGTCTTCGACATTCAGAAGAATGTCCAAAACAGCGTTCTCAACAACAACTACGTCATATTGATTCATACCTTGCTCTTGCATTCCGAAAAATATATACAAGCACGTTCCGGCGTAACATATTTAAGCGTTGAAATCAGAATAAGTTTTGCCAAAAAGATGAGTAGGTGATAAACAATGGATTTTCAAGATTTGAATATTCAAGATTTAATAGAAATTGACGAACAAAATAAAAAAGAATATGATGCAACTATACACTTACCTGAAGATAAATTAAGAGATGATGGAGTTCTTGAATTATTATTAGATGAAACCATCAAAATGAAAGTTTATATTCATAAAAAAAGGCATTTTAGATTATTTTAGATAAATATATTATGAAATATCGTGATATTTATGCCAATAAAGTTTCTCGGGAAGAAATTGAGATTGATAGCCGCAGCGAAGAGGAAGGATGCGCCGCGCTGGGCTGACCTGAAGAAGTACGGCAAGCGCGCGCGGACGCGCAGAATCCGCGTCTACTCGACAAAGCACTGGCGCAGAGGGAGGCTGAAGAAGTAAATCAGGCAAACTCCGCCAGAAACATCCGCGCAGTCCTATATTCTTCAGAAGATAAAAGCTTATAAGCAACCTTCCTGCAATTGTTTTTACCGGTTCCTTCAGAAATCGAACTTTGCTTGGCGGCAAAGTTTTTTTGCCTTAAACTGTTGGCGCAGTTTAATGCGAATTGCAACACAAATCATAGGTTCTGATTTCGGATTGGCGTCCGAATTGGCTTGAACAGCCAAAAGTAGGTCGAACAAAACCTGAATTCTTAAGATTTGTTTCTTCAGTTTCTTGTCCGCAGGTCATAATTATCGCTAGCGCTATAAAAGCGTTTTGCTTCTCTGGCATATATTTCAAAAAATATGGTTTTTCAAAAAACCTTGCGATAATTCGCATTACGGCGCGCATTGGATTCCAAAAGCGATACGATATGGATTATTATGGATTGATTTCAGGAACAAACGGTATGCACGAAAAATCTGAAAGATTTTTCGGCATGCCGAAAGCTTCGCTTTCGTGCATGGCTCGAACAATACGGCTTGATTTAAGGAACGAAATATCGGCGCGGGCTTAACGGCTCGCATCGGCTTTTTATTTTGATTTCAAGCCGTAATGTATTTTTGGTTCGAACCGTGCCGTTTTTTTATTCTTGAATTTGATTCGTAATGTTTTTGTTTCGATTTCGTTTTTTGTTTTTGCAGTTCAAGCCGTGATGGTTTTCGCAAAGGCAAAAAAGCAAAGAGGTTTTAGGTATGGATTCGCTGGTACAATCTGCATTCGACAGGGCTTTCGGCTCGGCCTCGGCTGCGAGAATTTCCGCGCCGGGCCAGCAGGGCAGGATAGAAGCTGCAGAGGCATCAAAGACGGACTGGGAGGCGAAGGTCAAGGACGAGTTCGGCGTTGAGATGCACAAGGCAAAGATAATGGTGGTTGGCTGCGGCGGAGGCGGCACGAACACAATAACAAGGCTGCACGAGATGGGCGCGTCCGGCGCTGAGATAATCGCGCTCAACACGGATGCGAAGCACCTGTCAATAATAAAGGCTGACAAGAAGCTGTTGATAGGCAAGGACACGACGCGCGGGCTTGGCGCGGGAGGATACCCGAGCGTAGGAGAAAAGGCAGCGACAGAGCAGCGCGCGCAGATCAAGCAAATGCTCGAGGGCACCGACCTCGTCTTCATCACCGCGGGGATGGGAGGGGGAACGGGAACGGGAGCAGCGCCGATAGTCGCGGAGATTGCAAAGAGTCTCGGGGCGATAGTTGTAGGCGCAGTGACAATGCCTTTCAAGATGGAAGGCTCGCGCATCCAGAAGGCCGAGGACGGGCTCGCGAGATTGAGGCAGGTCACGGACACGGTCGTCGTGATAGAGAACCAGAAGCTCTTGGAGTATGCTGGCTCGCTGCCGCTCGCGCAAGCGTTCGCGCTCGCTGACGAGCTCATCTCGATGATGATAAAGGGAATCGTCGAGACAATAACCGTGCCTTCCCTCGTCAACTTAGACTTCGCTGATGTGAAGACAATAATGAGCGCGGGAGGAGTCTCGGCAATCTGCGTCGGGGAGAGCGACAGCCAGCAGAAGATAAAGGACGCCGTCCTGAAGGCGATAAACCACCCGCTGCTTGAAGTCGACTATTCAGGCGCGTTGGGTGCGCTTGTGCACGTTGTCTGCGGGCACGACTGCACGCTTGCGGAAATAAACGAGGCAGGGGAAATGATATCGAAGAGGCTGTCTCCGGAGGCGCAGGTGATGTGGGGAGCGCGCGTAGTTCCGGAATACACCGGAAAGGTGCAGGTAATCGCAATCGTTACCGGTGTGAAAAGCCCGTACCTGCTCGGACCCGTGTCAAGGGAACAGGCTGCGAGAAGCGTTGAGAACGAGCTCGGAATCCCGATATTCCGATAGAATCGTGGAATGAGTTTGTATCGGTATGGCTTGATTTCAGAAACGCATTATGGCTTGAGCATTATGGATTGATTTCAGGAACACAATCAGTATGGCTCGAATTAATTTGGCGGCCTCGGCCGTTCATTTAATTCGAATCATATTGTATTTTTGAATTCAAATCGTAATGTATTTTCAAATCAAGCCATAATGTATTTTTTATTTTTTGAATTCAAATCGTAATGATTTCATTCCATAATGTTTTTTCCTTTTTTATTTTTCCGCGAAAGCTTTGCTTTCGTGGTGCCGAAATGCACGCAAACGAAGTTTGCGGCATGCCGAAAACTAAAAGTTTTCGTGCAAACTGAAAGTTTTTCGTGCATCAGCAGGAGAGGCGCTCCGCGCGCTTTGCGCCTTTCCCGCAAAAACTTTTTTTCTTTAAAGAATTCTGGCAAAATATATAGGTTTTTATAATCAGTTTTTCTTATAGAGTTTATGAAAAAGAAACAAAGAGATTACGGATTGCTGTTCGCAATCCTGTCTCCGATATGCTCCAGCATTGCCACAATCTTCCTTAGCGGTGCAACAAAACTTCTCTCGCCGTTTGTGGCTGCGAGCATAGGCGGCATATTGGGAGGAGTTATTCTTCTGGTTATCTTGCTGGTTTCAAGAGAGAAACAAATTCTGAAAAGAGTCAGTAGCAATATCAAAGATTTGACAGCGATGACGATATTGAGGCCGGTTGTAGGAACTCTCATCTTTACAATAGGGCTCAGCCTTACTGATGCAATAAAAGCCATATTCTTCACGAAAGTCGAGCCGTATTTTGTCCTGCTTTCCCATTGGATTATACAAAAAGAGAAGATAAAACCGCGCCATGTCTTATTGCTTGCAATCCATATCGTTGGCGCTTTCTTGCTTTCAACGGGAGGCGAAATCGGAATATTCGGAAAAACACAAATCGGGGATATTTTGATAATACTCGCGATGGCGATATTCTCGCTTTCATATATTTATGGGGCGCGGCTTTCAAGAAATATGGGAGCGCGCACAACCAACGCGATTACAATGCTGGCAGGAGGCATTATCCTTCTTCCTTTGGTGCTCGTGTTTTCGTCCGCTGCAACAATCTCCTCGCCGACGGGATGGGGATACTTCGTTGCATACGTAGTTATCTTCAATGTCATCGGTCTGACAATGTGGTATGCTTCGCTCAAGAACGTGAAAGGCTGGATGGTTTCAGCATTGAGGGCAGTGGGTCCGCTGGTTGGCGTGCCTGTGGCGTTACTCCTTTTCAACGCAACATTAAGCGCGATTCAGATAATAGGCGCGATAACGGTTCTCGTTACATCAATACTGATTGCACGCGAGCACAAGAAATAGGAAAATATTTCTGTCTGTCTTAAGAAAATAATTGACGGGCAGGAAAACTGCCCGCTGGTTCGAACAGAGTTTGAACCAAATGAATTGGCTTGAAACCAACTCACTTAACAGCTGTATTATATTTGCTTCAACAATTATTTAAAGCTTTTTCGCTGGCATTGCGGAGGTGGCTGAGTCTCCCTCCGCGCCAAACGCGAAACGGAAATATGGAATGATTTGCAGGAACACTGTAAAAAGCGTCTTAAGCAAGCAGACGGCGGAGTCGTATTTTTCGAATCAAGTCATAATGATTTCTATAACAGAAGAAATTAATTTGAAAAAATATTTTTTATTTATTTTATTTTTTCCACTTTTCCCCGAACTTCTCGCGGTGCGCGAATTTCTCAACGCCGTGCTTGTGCG